>CAMCZJ010000210.1 GCA_945886995.1 Asaia bogorensis | reverse complement strand
CATGCTCAATCGCGCGGTGCATTGCGTGTGGGCCTTGGCCCGCAGCAGCCCACCCAGGCGGATACACGCCGCGTGTGGGAGCCTCTCTATCGCTTGGTCGCCGAACGTCTCGGTTTAAGCCTCACGCTTAATGTCGCCAACGACTGGGCTGGTATTTCTGTAGCGCTTCAAAATGAGCAGATTGATATCGCGCAGATGGGCCCTTGGGGTTACATCCTGGCCCATGTGAATGGTGGCAGCCGTATCGTGAATACGATGCTGGTCAATGGTATCCCGACGTACAAGGCCATCATCGTTGGCCGACCTGGCTTGAGCATTGCGCGTTTCCCTGAGGAAGCTCGCGGTCTATCCATGCAGATGCTGGATCGGGGATCGACTTCGGGCTGGCTGGTGCCCACGCATTTCCTGCGCAGCAAGGGCATTGATCCGCAGAGCTTTTTCAGCCGCTACGCCGAAGGCGCCTCCGCAGCCGCCGCACAGATGGCGACGATCAACGGTCAGGTCGATCTGGCCACTGGCTGGGATACGCATCGCAATACGATGATCCGCAATGGGACGATCAACGCGACATCCAATCAGATTATTTGGGAATCCGAACCGCTCCCCAATGAATGTGTTGTAGTGCGGCGCGGCATGGAAGACGGAATGGCCCGTCGTATCGGCGAACTTTTTGCTGGCCTGACGCAGTCCGAATTGGAATCGCTGCCATGGCCCTATACTGGCTTTGTGCCGGCCACGCATGAACCCTATCGGGGGCTTGAGCAGATGGGCCGCGACCTTGGCGTGCTCCGCGCAGCCTGAGGCGTGTCCGACTTTCCACGCAGGCTGCCGGACGGAAGTTACGTAGAAGCACCGTTTCGCCCCTTCTCTGCCGCGAATATCGCGCGTGCCTGCGTGGCTATTTTGCTCCTGGGTTTCCTGGCGCTTTGCATTCGGCTTGCTCAGGTGGACCCAGAAGCGCTGATCAATGGGTTGCCACGCCTACTTAACTGGGCGGCGAAAGCTTGGCCGCCCCTGCTCATTGATCTTGATGCCTTTGCGCTCCGTGGCCTTGAAACAGTCGCCATCGCCACAGTAGGCACGGTAGTAGCCACATTGCTGGCCTTTCCCCTTTCGGTCTTCATCGCGCGCAATGTCACGCCTTCGCCCGCACTCTCTCTTCCGGTACGCTGGGCAGTCAATGCGTTTCGTGGAATTGATACCGTTGTTTTCGCGCTACTTTTTGTTGCTGCCGTAGGCCTTGGGCCCTTCGCCGGCGTGCTGGGAATGATTGTGCATTCCATGGGTGTCATCGCTAAGCTCAATGCTGAGGCGATTGAAACCCTGCCCTCTGCGCCACTGGAGGCAGCAGCACTTTCAGGAGCAAATCGCACCAAGATCGTAACTTATGCAATGCTACCCGCTGTTTTGCCGAATCTGGCTTCCGTCTCGCTCTATGTTTGGGAAGCAAATGTTCGCACCTCCACTATTCTCGGCATTGTGGGTGCGGGTGGCATAGGCATTGAAATCAAGGCAGCGATTGACCTTCTGGATTTTCCGAAGCTTTTTACGCTTTCCGTGATTGTGCTTATCATGGTGACCGCGATTGACCAATTCTCTGCATGGCTTCGGCGTCGGTTGGTCTAATTGAAAATGCATTCACTTTTGATCGAGACCGTGACCAAGCGTTACGGCACTACGCTGGCACTTGATGACGTATCCTTCGTTGTGGATCCCGGTGAATTTGTGGCGTTGCTTGGTCCATCAGGGGCCGGCAAATCCACATTGTTCCGCTGTGTCACGCGCCTAGTGGCGCCGGATATAGGCGTAGTTCGGGTGCTGGGGCGTGATATGTCTGCGCTTGGTGGGCAGGAATTGCGTCTGGCCAGACGTGACGTAGGTCTGATTTTTCAGCAGTTCAACCTGATTGGTCGGCTTTCGGCCATGGATAACGTGCTGGCCGGTCGCATGGGGCATGCGTCAACTTTGCGGGTAGTGCTTAGGCAATTTACCCGCGCTGACCGGCAATTGGCCCTAGCCGCCTTGGATCGCGTTGGCTTGCTCGAACGTGCTGGTCAGCGCGCTGATTCGCTTTCAGGTGGCCAGCAGCAGCGCGTGGCGATTGCGCGCGTCCTAGCGCAGCAGGCCCGCCTTCTCTTGGCCGATGAACCCGTCTCTAGCCTAGATCCCCAATCGGCCGAAAATGTCCTCGGCATATTGCGCAATATCGCGCGGGAAACTGGGATCGCTGTTGTCTGTGCACTTCATCAGGTGGATTTGGCGCGGCGCTACGCTGATCGCGTAGTCGCACTTCGCGGTGGGCGTAAGTTGCTCGATGTCGGCGTCAATGCCTTCGATCAGAACGCCTTTCAGGAACTCTACGGCGCTCATCCGGGCTGATCTTTCGCTCCGCCATCAAGCCTATCTTCACCGATGATGTTTCTCTCAGCAGTGCTGGCACGGAGAAGCTTGCCAGCCCATCAGCAACTGGGACCATCAGGCGAAATTCGCTCAGCGCCAGATTGCTTTGCATCCAGAAGGAGCGCATGGGCCGGATGATGCTCTCGCCCGTCCTCCGTCAGCCAGATGAATCTGGCGAAATGCGGCAATTCGAGCACGCTGCCAGCGAACGGCAAGCGCAGCCCCTTCCCGACGGCCGCCAAGAACCGCACGCCCGGCACCGGATTGAGGCCGGGCAGCACTGGCCGGGTCGGCAGCTTCAACTGGTGCGCGACGTCGTAGTGCACGATCTGCCCATCCACCCTCGCCACGAACCAGCAATGCATGCCGGGCGCTCGGTCGCTGCCCTCCTTGAACCAGAAGCCGGCGGTATAGGCAGCCGTGAGCCCAGCAGCGCGGCAAGCGGCCACGCAATACCCATGCATGTCCAGGCAATGCCCGCGCGTTGGCTTGGTGAGCAAAGGCACATCGGCGCGCCCCTCCATCAGGCTGCCCGGCCCATGCCCGTACCAGAAGTGATCTGCCGCATGATCAACGATGCGCTGCAACGCCTCCGCCTCGTTCGACGCACCCTGTACCAGCTTCGTGATGAAGCCCTGCAACTCGGCCGAGGGAATCACATAGCGTGTGGCGGGCGGTGTCCAGATCCACTCCGGCGGGTCGCCATCGAAGGCTTCCAGGCGATAATGCAGGACAGGCCGGATCGGCGCCGCGGTCGGGCGAATGACATAGGCTTCCTGCGCCGAATTGGCGGTGCGCAGCTGGTCCACCACCTCCCCATGCTCGACCTCAAAGCTTTCAAGGCGATAGCCGAAGGCATCCGGAAACAGCGGCGCCAGCAGTAGCGGCGCGCCTGGCGGCACAGGATCGGAGAACTGGACGGTCACGATAGGCAAGGTAGGATCTCCTCTCTGATACGCGGTCAAGCTTCGGCCACTGCCAGCAATTCGGCGGCGCATCCCCGCCCCGCACGGCGGCGTGGCATCGCGGCGACCAGGGCTTGCGTGAAGGCATTGGCAGGGCGTTGCAAAATGGCTTCGGCGGCGCCGATCTCGATAACTCGCCCATCCTTCATCACCGCGATCCGGTCCGACACAGCACCGACGGTTTCAAGGTCATGGCCGATGAAAAGCAGCGCCAAGCCGCGTTCGCGCCGGATGCGGGCGAGCAAATCCAGCACTTGCGCCTGCACTGTCATGTCGAGCGCCGAGACCGGCTCATCACAGACCAGTAGCTTGGGATCGACCGCCAAGGCGCGGGCGATCGCGACGCGTTGCCTTTGCCCGCCCGAAAGCTGATGCGGATAGCGATCCAGATGCGTGGCCGTGAGCCCAACCTCCTCCAACAGCTGCCGCGCATGGGCGCGGCGCCGTGTGGGTGGGGCCAATCCATGGACCGCCAGCGGTTCGGCAAGAATTTGAGCGATGGTCAGGCGTGGGTTCAGGCTACCGGCAGCGTCCTGGAACACCATCTGCACGGCCCGCGCCATCGCTTTGCGGTCGGCCGGCGCTGCTGGGTCGTGGCCGAAGACGCGGATGAACCCCTTGGCCGGCCTAACGAGCCCCAAAACAGCCTTGGCCAGCGTGCTCTTGCCCGACCCGCTCTCGCCCACCAAGCCCAACGCTTCGCCAGCCGCAATGCTGAGCGTAACGCCATCGACCGCGCGCAGCTTCGCGCCCCCCAAACGATGTGGCCTGAACATGACCGTGAGGTCTTCAATCTCGAGCGCCGGCAGGGATCGCCTATCCACCGCGCCGATGCGCTGAGCCTGGCTGGGGCGGCTTGCGAGCAGTGCCGCCGTATAGGGGTGGGAAGGCGCAGCAAAAACCTGCGCCGTCGGCCCGGCCTCCACCACCTTGCCATGCCGCATCACGGCCGCCCTCTGGGCGATGCCCTCGACCACCGCCAGATCGTGCGAGACGAAAAGCATCGCAAGCCCACGCCGTGCCTGCAGCGCGGCCAGCAGCGCCAGTATTTGCGCCTGCACCGTTGTATCCAGCGCGGTGGTTGGTTCATCCGCGATCAACAGCGCCGGATCGGCGGCCAAAGCCATGGCGATCATCACGCGCTGCTGCTGGCCGCCGGAGAGCTGGTGCGGGAAGGCAGCAGCCTTGCCGTGCGGATCGGGCAGGCCGACTTCGGTCAAGGCGTCATGTACGCGGCACGCGATCTCGGCCTTTGGCACGCTTCGATGGGCGGTGATCGCCTCGGCGATTTGCGCGCCAATCCGCATCGAGGGATTGAGGCTGCCCATCGCCTCCTGGAAGACCATGCCGATGCGTGCCCCGCGGCGTGCGCGCCAGGCGCGTTCTGACGCGCCCAGCATTTCCACGCCGTCGATCCTGAGGCTGCCCGAAAGCTGCGCTGCAGATGGGGCCAGCCCGGCAATGCCGAGCGCGGTCAGCGACTTGCCGGAGCCACTCTCACCCACCAGCGCCAAGGTCTCACCGGGTTGGAGCGTCAGGGAAATGCCATCAACGGCGGTTGCATCGCCGAAGCGCACCCTGAAGTCGCGCAGGGCCACAAGCGGAACCCCATTCATCGGCGCAGCCTTGGGTCTAGGCTGCGTTGGATCGCATCGGTCGCCCAGTTCACCATCACGACGCCGACCGCGAATACCAGCACCACAGCCTGGATGACCGGATAATCGCGCCCGGAGATTGCCTGGTAGGCGAGCGTGCCCAGGCCAGGCAGGCCAAACAGCACCTCCATCGTCAGCGCGCCGCCGATCAGGCCGGCCAAGATCAGCCCGCCCAGCGCCACCACCGTGGTGAGCGCATTGGGCAGCAAGTGACGCAGTACGATGCGCGCCGGCGACAACCCCTTGGCGCGCGCCGTGCGGATATGGCTGGCTGTCGCAGCCTCCTTCAGATCCTCATGCAGCGGCTTTGCGACCTGTCCTGCGATATCAACCGCGAGGATGAGTACCGGCGACAGCCACTGCCCGATGACCGGCAGCCAGCCGAGCCAGAC
>CAMCZJ010000209.1 GCA_945886995.1 Asaia bogorensis | reverse complement strand
TTGGCGGGGTTTGTGGCGCTGTGGGCTGCGGCGGGCGCGGCGGTTCTGGCACGGGTGGCGGTGCCGGGGCCGGGACCTGTGGCGGCGCGGGAGGTGTTGGCGGAGCGGCAGCCATCGGAGGAGGCGGAGCCGGCGGCGTGGGCGGTACTTCAACCGGCGCGCCCTGTTCGGTCGCTGAATTGAAGACAATGTCAAAACCCTGTTCTTCAACCTCCAACGCGCCAGAGCGCGGGGCGCGCGGGTCCAGTTCCAGCAACACCAGGCCGGTGAAGAACAGATGCGCCAGGACCGAGGCCAGAATCGCCCGCCCGCCCAGGCCAGGCCGCTTGGGGCTCAGCCAGCTTAGCGGCCGCCGCCCTTTCGCATCAGGCGCGCCGGGGCGGGTCAATTCTGGTTCGATACGGCGCATCGGATGGGCGAACGGGTCCTAACAAAAGAAGGCGGGACTCGGCGCGGGGCCGAGTTGCCGAATGGGCGCACTCTGCTACATCAATCTGGCGCGCCGGGTTAGCACAGGGGTAGTGCAGCTGATTTGTAATCAGAAGGTCGGGGGTTCAAATCCCTCACCCGGCACCAGTTTACCACCATAGCGCGTTGAAATTATTGTACTTTCAAAACGCTGCATGGATTTCCCCCACACTATCCCCCACACTCGGCGCCCGGTAGGGGGTGCGGTGGGGTGCGGGGCTTTTTCAAAAATCGCCAGCGGCGGCGCTCGCCCGCGCGCGCGCGCGTCATTCATCGGCGCTCGGGAGATAAACCGCAAAGGACCGAAAAAGGTCCTATCGGCACTCAAAGGTAGCTAAGTGGGGCGCGCCCCAAAAGCCGGAATTACTTACAAAGTTCGCTTTCTTACCAAATTTGGCGCAGTGGGCTTCTGCGACACTGGCGCCGTTTCGCATCATTTCGCCAGCGGTCAAGCCTGTATTCTGCACGTCCACCGTTATTCCAGTTTCGGTGGCGGTGATGACTTTCGGCGCGCAACCAGACGCAAGCAGCGCTACAAAAAAGTATCCCAAGACTTTCGGCATTCTTTTCACGGAAATCACCTCTCCCTTTGTTAAGCCCCTTCGGAGCCTGACAAGCTATCTATAATTGGAAATACTAATTGCCCGGACTGACAAATAGATACAGCTTTTCGCTGCCTGCTAGCCGTTTCCCTAGCGTTGCTACGGATCAATCACCACCCGTTCTATCCGGGTAATCACCGCGCCACCCTCGGCGCCCGTCATTTCCAGCCCGGACTTTTCGTGCAATCCGATTCTATTCAGCACGGCGAGGGCAGCTTGCAGGGCGCGCGGGTCTTCCGGGTTTCGGGCTATGCCGATCACGGTTTCGATTGCCAGGGGGGCGGCGTCTTCCAGCGCAGCGCGGGCGCGGGCGGCCTTGCCTTCGCCATTCTTCACGCCAGCCGGGCGGCCCTTAGCGCCTTTGCCGAAAGGCACGCGCGCGCCCATCGCAGCACCGCCCCAGCCCGCGCCCATAGCCGGGGCGCCTCGGGCGGGGCCTTTGCCGGCGCCATTGCCAGCCGGGAAGGTTGTGGCGTTTCGCGTCATGCGCGCCCCTTAGCATAGATCGGCCCGGCGCGGGCGGTTTTCGTGGCGGTGGGGCGCTTCAATGCTTAGGGCAGGGCAGGCCAAGCCAAGCGGCGGCCTCGGCTAGCACCGGCTTTAGATCGGCCTCAAAGGCATCCCACAAGGCGTGATGATCGCGGGGGCTATCGTCCCCGGTTTCCGGCAAGGCTTCGCGCCTCAGGGCCAGCGTGTCTAGTCGCGTGAACAGGGGCATGGCTTCGGCCTCGCCAGCGGCAAGGCGCCGTTGCAGGGCTTCCGATAAGCGCCAGGCGGCGTGGTGTTCATCCGTCTTTCGGCATTCCATACCACGGGCGCACCACTCCCACTTATCACGCAAGCCCGGCTTTATGCCGATGCTGCGCCCCGTTATCAGCCGATGAACCCGCGCCACGGCTTCGGCGGCTATCGGCAGGCCAGCCTTGCTGGCGCTCTCGGCAATGGTGGCGGCCTCACGCTGGCCCGCTTCCAGGGTGGCGCGGTATGCGGCCAAGTCTGAGCTATAGGCGAAAAGCTGCTCATAGCGTTTTTCGCTCTCGGCCTTGCACCACTCCAAAAGCTGCGCCAGCGGCGGGAGCGTTTTCAGGGTTCGGCGCGCCCGTTGCGCCATGGCCCGCAAGATATCGGCGCTGAATTCGGCCAAATCCTCGCCAGCGGCGGCGGCATAGGCTTCGGCGCTTATGCGGGCGTTCGGGAAAACCCCTACCAAGTGCCGCGCCACGTTTTCGGCGTAGCATTGCCGGGCCTCGGCTTCATCCGCGTTTTCTTGCGCCGCGCGCCAAGCTTCAAGCTGCGCCAGCGTATCCCGCGCGACCGGCAGGGTAACATCATCTTCTAATTCATCCGGGGAAAGGCGCTCAGGCTTGCCGGTTTCTTCATCGCCCCAAAAGTCCGGCGTCTTTGGGAATGTGGGAAGCGCCGGCGCGGTTTGTTTCTTCGCCATTGCGCGCCCCCTATATCCGGCTCGGGATTGAGGGCTTGCGCTTGCGCTTACTGCCAGCGCCAGCGCGCGGCGCGTCAGCAAAGCGCGCGTTAGCGCTGGTATACGGTTTCCCTACATTTTCATTACGGGATACCTGTTCGGGGGGTTGTAGAGCGCCCATTAAGGGCGCTGTAGGGCGCCCATCTAGGGGGCTGTAGGGCGCCCGTCTGGGGCGCTCTGTGGCGCCCATCTCCCCGATATTCCCCGATATCTGCCCCGATACTTGCGGCGCTGCGAGGGTGTATCCTTTCGCCCTTGATCGCGAAGGCGCGGGCGCAATGAAGCCCCGTTCTTCCAGGCCGCGAAGCGCGCGGCGGATTGTGCGGCGCTCCATCCGGAGCATTTCGGCAAGGCCACGGCTTGAAGGCCAGGCCGCACCGCGCGCCTCGTTAAAGTGTTCGGCAAGCGCCACCGCCACCGCCAATTCTGCAAGCGTGGGGCGAGGATCAGCAGAGGCAACGGCGCGAAGCCATGCAAACCTTGTCGCAATGGACATGGGCGGCAATCCCTTGGGAAAGCCCCTTGCCAGCCGTGCTGAAAATCGCTATTTATCTTTGTGCCGCAAAGATTTTTCGCAATTCCAGCCGCGCCCTAGCAATGGGGCGCGGTTTTCAATTTGCGAAGCGCAGCATCCCGGCGAGGGCCAGTAATGCGAGGGGCGCGGCAATCCAGGCAATGCGGGCCATCATGGCGCCACCTTCAGGAATTGGCGCAGCGAATCGCCCGCCACCATCATGCGCCCGCCGCACCGGAAAAGGCGCACGGCGCCTTCCTTGCCACGGCGGCGAAGGGTGGAAGGCGACAAGCCGGAAATTCGGCAAGCTTGCCTGAGGGTGAAGGAAAGGGCGCCCGGATGGGGCGCGGGCGCATCAGCGCGCAATCGTGGCATGGGGTGCCTCGCGAGAAAGGGTTTGGGATGTCTCACGCTTTCGGTGCGCGGAACCTTTTCTCGCGTGTAGCGCCACGCGGCGGCGGGTCTATCTCGCATGTAAGGCCATGCGGCGGCCAGGCGCCATGTGCGCTTGGCGTATTATTATCACTACGCGCCAAACCAGCGCAAGCGTTTTCCGCTTTACATCAAGAAAAAATCTAAGTGCGCTTTACACATGCCGGCGCTTAACAATCACCGCGCGGCGTTTCGTGCTTCGCCAATGTTTACCACCGGCGCCTTCGCTTTCGTGCAATGCTGGCCCCAGGCTTCCATCAAGCCTATCCGGCGCTCGAACAGATCAGATCGGCGATAGCGCCCGGCGACCTTGTTTGCGTCTTCATGCGCCAAAGCCTTTTCGGCGGCGTCCCGTTCCCCAGGGTGGCAATCATCGCACCATGTCCGGAAGGTTGCTCGCCAGCCGTGCGGCACCACCGGGCGCCCGGAAGGATCAACCCATTTCGGCCCATCCTTGCCTTCATTCATGCGCCGGATCACGGCGAGAAGCGCCACATCGGAAAAGGGGCCGGTTCGGCTTGCGTTCGGGAATATCCAGCTATCGCCCGCAATCCGGGCCAGCTTGGGCAGATCAGCCGGCCCCACCTTCGCGCCATGGGCCAGCGCATAGGCGCGGGCGAGGGTTTCCAGCATGGCGGAAGATAGCGGGACGCGGTGGGGCGCGGGTTCGGAAAGGTTGCGGCCTTTCATCACCAAACCCGGCACGGTTAGCACGGCTTCGCCCCCATCGAAGCTAATCCAATTCCAGCGCAGCGCGCGGGCTTCACCGGACCTAAGGGCGCTCAGGGCGGCGAAGCGCAGCGCCAGCGGGGCCAAGCCCTTTATCTTGTCCAAGGCTTCGAAGAATGCCGGGGCTTGTCGCCATGTCAGGGAAGGGTGGCCCCGTTCCCCGGCTTGTTTGGTGAAGCCTAGGTGGCGCAAAATCCGAACATCGGCGGCGGTGGCATCGGCGCCCCATCCTTGCGCGGCGGAATAGCGCAGCACGGCGCCAATCCGGCGCAGCGTCTTGGCGGCCATGATCGGCTTTTCGTGCCAGATTGGCAGGATACAATCCCGCACCATTTCCCGCGTGATAGCGTTCACCGGCTGTTTCATCAGCGGCGCTGCATGTAGTTTCAGGCTCGATTCCCACATATGCGCCGTGCGGGCGTTCTTCCATGAAGGGGCCTCGGCCTTAATCACCGCCTCGGCTACCTTGGAGAAGATGCGCCTATCGGCCTCTTCCTCGGCTTTGCGGGCGGCTTCCAGGGCCTTTGCAGCGGCGCGGCGGGCCTTCACCGGATCAGCCCCGCCAAGGGCTTCACGGCGCGCCGCAAGGGCTTTCTGGCGGGCTTGGGCCAGCGTCACGGCAGGCCATGGGCCAAGCCCCATATCCCGGCGCCGTCCCGCCACCATTACCCGCGCAAGCCATACCTTCGCGCCACTCGGCACGATTTCCAGCAGCAACCCGCCCCCATCGGACAAGCGGTATTTTTTCTCGGGGCGCGGCTTGGCGGCTTCAACCGTTTTTGCGTCTAGCTTTCCGCTCGGCATGGCTCGGCCTCAAAGTGTGGGGGAAGCGCCCCTTGGTTTTCGCTTCCCCCACACTATCCCCCTCATTTGGCGCTTGCAAGGCCAAAACGGTTCTAGGCGGTTCAAGACGTTTCTTTATTGCCTTTATTTGGAAACTTGGCGAATTGCGATGCGAATTTCAGAGCGGCTTGAAACGGCTTGAAATGAGAAGACGGTTCCCTCACCCGGCACCAGCCAACTTATCCCCCCAATGCCATATCCAGATCGCGGATCAAATCCGCCGCATCCTCAAGCCCGATTGAAAGCCGCACCACATCCGGCCCGGCACCGGCGGCGAGCCGTTGTTCTTCGGTCAATTGCCGATGGGTCGTGGATGCCGGGTGCAGGATAAGGCTTCGCGTATCACCAACATT
>CAMCZJ010000208.1 GCA_945886995.1 Asaia bogorensis | reverse complement strand
AGCGGGCGTGCGTAACCTTGAACGCGAAATCGCTGGCTTGGCGCGTAAGGCGGTGAAGGAGATTGTCTCCAACAAGGCCAAGAAGGTCGCCATCACGCCGAAGAATCTTGAGAAATTCGCGGGCGTGCGGAAGTTCCGCTACGGCGAAGCCGAAGCCGAGGACATGGTTGGTGTTGTCACTGGCCTTGCCTGGACCGAGGTTGGCGGTGAAATTCTTACCATTGAATCCGTGCTGCTGCCCGGCAAGGGCAATGTGAAGCAGACCGGCAAGCTTGGCGATGTGATGCAGGAAAGCGTTTCCGCCGCCATGTCTTATGTGCGGAGCCGCGCGCCCAACTTCGGCATCAAGCCGACATTGTTTGAAAAGCGCGATTTGCATGTGCATGTGCCGGAAGGGGCGACGCCTAAGGATGGGCCTTCTGCCGGTATTGCCATGGCGACCAGCATTGTTTCGGTCCTGACAGGCATTCCGGTGCGCCGGGATGTCGCCATGACTGGGGAAATCACGCTGCGCGGGCGGGTCTTGCCGATTGGCGGGCTCAAGGAAAAGCTGCTGGCGGCGATGCGGGCCGGGATCAAGACCGTTTTCATTCCGAAAGATAATGAAAAGGACTTGGCCGATATCCCGGATAGCGTGAAGAAGGGCTTGGAAATCAACGCCGTTTCCCATGTGGATGAGGTGATCATGCGCGCCCTGGCCCGTAAGCCTGAAGCCATCACCTGGGAAGAACCTGTGGAGGCGCCGCCCCAAAAGGCGGAGGCAGCAGCGGCGGCTTCTAACCTGCCGCATTGAAATAAGGCTGGCGGCATGCGCCGCCAGCAGCGCCAATCGCGCCGTTTGCCTAGCCTTGCCGAGAGGGTGTAGAGGAGCCTCGGCTGCTCGTGACACGTGCTTCTTTCCGTCTTGATGGCTGAATGGTCGTTTCGCGCTGAAGTCATCTCAGCAAGAAGAAAGGATTTACTTGTGAACAAGCAAGATCTGGTTTCCGCAGTCGCCAAGGCTGCCGATTTGACCAAGGAAAAGGCTGCCGAAGCGGTGGATGCGGTGTTCGATTCGATCACGGCCGGGCTTAAGCAGGATGGCGAAGTTCGTTTGATGGGCTTTGGCACCTTTGCGGCGGCCAATCGCGCTGCCAGCGTTGGGCGCAACCCGCGGACCGGGGCAGAGATCCAAATCCCCGCCAGCACCGCCGTGCGCTTCAAGATGGGCAAGGGCCTTAAGGACGCGGTGAACTAATCTATTGCTTGTCACGGGGCCGGTCCAACGGGCCGGCTCCTCACGCTATGAAGTTTTTCTTTGGGGGCGCTTAGCTCAGCGGTAGAGCGCCTGTCTTACACACAGGATGTCGGCGGTTCGAACCCGTCAGTGCCCATTCTGTTTTCTCCTGCATCGCCTTGACACCAAGGGTGCAGGCGTCCTATCAGCAGCGATACGCATGGATTGCGGGTGTAGCTCAGTTGGTTAGAGCGTCGGCCTGTCACGCCGAAGGTCGCGGGTTCGAGCCCCGTCACTCGCGCCACCTATCCATTTTCTTCAACCTACCGGTCATGTTTCCGTAATCGAGATGCTGTATAGCATCTTGAAATTACGGCTGAATGCCCTATGGCGCATTCCGCGAAGCGGGGCTAATCTCGCTGCGCTGCGATGCGGTAAAAACCGTGGGCAGGCCATAATGCGTCCCCAGGCCCATGGGGCGCCAGAGTTGAGGAAGCCATGACCCAGCCCCTGCTGGCGACGTATTTCCCTGTGCTCGTTTTCCTCGGCATTGCCGCGGGAATTGCGATAGCAATGGTGGCTGGCGCCATGCTGGCCGCGCGGCAGAAGCCCTATGCCGAAAAGCTTTCCACCTATGAATGCGGCTTTGCGCCCTTTGATGATACGCGCCGCCGATTCGATGTGCGCTTCTATCTGGTGGCGATCCTTTTCATCATTTTCGATCTGGAAGTGGCCTTCCTGTTCCCCTGGGCGATATCGCTTGGGGCCATCGGCTGGCTTGGCTTCGGTTCCATGATGGCCTTCCTTTTCGTGCTGACCATTGGCTTCGTCTATGAATGGCGCAAGGGCGCCCTGGATTGGGAATGACATGAGCGGCGCTTCCGAACTTTCTTGGAATAAACAGGCCTTGCCACCAGGCGTCGCACAGGATGCGGTGGTGAAGGCGGTTGGTGATGAGATCACGGAGAAGGGTTTCGTTGTCGCCAATCTGGACAAGGTGGTGAATTGGGCGCGCACGGGCAGCTTGTGGCCGATGACCTTTGGCCTGGCATGCTGCGCCGTGCCGATGATCCATGCCTATATGGCGCGATATGATTTGGACCGCTTCGGCATCATTCCGCGCGGGTCGCCCCGGCAATCAGATGTGATGATCGTGGCTGGTACACTCACCAACAAAATGGCGCCGGCGCTGCGCAAGGTTTATGACCAAATGTCTGAGCCACGCTGGGTGATTTCCATGGGGTCCTGCGCCAATGGCGGCGGGTATTACCATTACTCCTACAGCGTTGTGCGCGGCTGCGATCGTGTGGTGCCGGTGGATATCTATGTGCCTGGCTGCCCGCCCACGGCCGAAGCGCTGGTCTATGGCATTCTGCAATTGCAGAAGAAGATCCGCAGGACAGGGACCATCCTCCGTGGCTGAGCAATTGCCTGAAACCGCCGAAGCGGTCGTGGAAAACCCGTTGAAGGTCTTGGGCGCGGCGATTGCCGCGGCAGCCCCGCAGGGTGCTGTGACCGGCTTTAGCTTGGTGCGTGGCGGGGCGGAGTTGGCCGTCCATGCCAATCGTGATCAGCTTTTGGCCGTGATGCTGATACTGCGCGATGATCCGCGTTTTTCCTTCGAACAATGCATGGATATTTGCGGCGTGGATTGGCCCGAGCGCGCTGAGCGGTTTGAGGTTGTCTATAATCTGCTGAGCCTGGCGGAGAATCGTCGCATCCGCGTGTCGGTCACGACTGATGGTGTTGCACCTGTGGCCTCCGTCGCTGAGATTTGGCCTTGTGCCACTTGGTATGAGCGTGAAACCTGGGACATGTATGGCGTGGTCTTCGCCGGCCAGCCGGATTTGCGGCGCTTGCTGACGGATTACGGCTTTGAGGGCCATCCGTTGCGCAAGGATTTCCCGCTCACGGGGCATGTTGAAGTGCGTTATGATTCGGAGCAGCAGCGCGTGGTCTATGGCCCGGTGACGCTGCAACAGGATTTCCGCAGCTTTGATTTCTTGAGTCCCTGGGAAGGCATGACCACGCTGCCCGGGGATGAGAAAGTGCATCTGAACCGTCTGGAGGGTCCGGCATGAGCCAGAGCCAGGCAATCGCGATTGCGGGTGACCAGCCCGAGACGGTCCGCCACACGATTGAGGGCGATAGCCACACCATCAATTTCGGCCCGCAGCACCCCGCCGCGCACGGCGTGTTGCGCCTGATCCTGGAAATGAAGGGTGAGGTGGTGGAGCGTGCCGATCCGCATATCGGGCTGCTGCATCGCGGCACCGAAAAGCTGATTGAGCATAAAACCTATATCCAGGCGCTGCCGTATTTTGATCGGCTCGATTACGTCAGCCCGATGTGCATGGAGCATGCTTTTGCTTTGGGCACTGAGCGGCTTTTGGGAATCGAAGCGCCGGAGCGTGCGCAGTATATTCGCGTGCTGTTCAGCGAATTGACGCGCGTGCTGAACCATTTGCTGAACATCACAACCTATGCGCTGGATTGCGGCGCGATCACGCCGGCACTTTGGGGGTTTGAGCAGCGCGAGACTTTGCTTGAGTTTTACGAAGCGGTCTCGGGCAGTCATTACCATGCGAATTACTTCCGACCGGGTGGTGTCGCGAAGGATTTGCCGGCAGGGCTTGAAGACAAGATCGCTGCCTGGGCAAAGAAATTTCCGGATTTCCTCAAGGATCTGGAAGGACTGCTGACGGAAAACCGCATCTTCAAGCAGCGCACCGTTGATATCGGTATCATGAGCGCTGAACAGGCCATGGCTTGGGGCTTTAGCGGGCCATGCCTGCGTGCTTCTGGCTGCGCCTGGGATCTGCGCAAAAGCCAGCCCTATGATGTCTATGACCGGATGGAGTTTGACGTTCCGGTCGGCACGCGTGGCGATTGCTATGATCGTTATCTGGTTCGCATGCTAGAAATGCGCGAAAGCCTGAAGATCATTGATCAATGCCTGAAGCAGATGAAGCCGGGCCCGATCAAGCTGATGGATAACAAGATCGCACCGCCCCAACGTGGTGAGATGAAGCGCTCCATGGAAGCGCTGATCCATCACTTCAAGCTTTATACTGAAGGCTATCACGTGCCGGCGGGCTCCACCTATTCCGTGGTGGAAGCGCCGAAGGGTGAGTTTGGCGTTTATTTGGTGGCGGATGGCACGAACAAGCCCTATCGCTGCAAAATCCGCGCACCTGGCTATGCGCATTTGCAGGCGATGGAAGTGCTCTCAAAAGGGCATATGCTGGCGGATGCGGTTTCCGTCATTGGTTCTCTTGATATCGTCTTTGGGGAAATTGACCGGTGAGCGCGCCAGCCCACAAGGAACCAGACAGCTTCGCTTTTGATGCAGAAAGCGAAGTGAAGATCGCGACCATTCTGAAGCGCTATCCGGAAGGCAAGCAGGCGAGCGCGGTGATCCCGTTCCTTTATGTCGCGCAGCGCCAGATGGGGCGGTTGACGCAAAGCGCCTGGGTGCCGCGTGTGGCGATGGATGTGATCGCTGATCGGCTTTCGATGCCGCCGATCCGCGTCTATGAAGTCGCGACCTTCTATTTCATGTTCAACATGAAGCCGATCGGGCGGCATCATTTGCAGCTTTGCGGCACCACACCCTGCATGCTGCGCGGTTCGGATGATGTGCTGCGCGCCTGCAAGGATGCGGGCGGGCTGAAGGGTGTTGGCGATACCAGCGCGGATGGGTTGTTCACGCTGACGGAAGTGGAATGCCTTGGCGCCTGCGTGAATGCGCCGATCCTTCAGGTTGATGACGATTACTACGAAGATCTTGATTATGAGAGCACGGTGAAGCTGTTGGAAGCCTTCAAGCGCGGCGAAAGGCCAAAGCCCGGCAGCGCCATTGGCCGCACAGCCAGCGCACCGGCAGGCGAACAGACCGTTTTGACTGGGCGGGGAGAGGACTGAGATGGCCCTTGCAGATAAGGACCGGATTTTCCAGAACCTCTATGGCCGTCAGCCCTGGAATCTGGCGGCGGCGCGCATGCGCGGCAATTGGGATGGCACGGCGGCCATCATTGCGCGCGGGCGCGATACCGTCATTGAAGAAGTGAAGAATTCAGGGCTTCGTGGCCGTGGTGGTGCGGGTTTCCCGACCGGCATGAAATGGTCCTTCATGCCGAAGCAATCCGATGGGCGCCCTTCCTATTTGGTGGTCAATGCGGATGAATCGGAACCCGGCACCTGCAAGGACCGCGA
>CAMCZJ010000207.1 GCA_945886995.1 Asaia bogorensis | reverse complement strand
CACGTAATCCGCGAAGCGTTCATACACCACCAGGCTGCCGGAATTGAATTCATTTGCCTTGAAGCGGAAGGGGCCGGACCCGATGGCTTCGCGCACCTGCTGGAAGGGGTCGGTCTTGGCAAGCCGCTCCGGCATGATGAAGGCCGGGCTATTGGAAACCTGCGCCAGGGCATGAAACAGCAGCGGGAAGGGTTTTTTCAGACGAAAGCGCAGCCGCATGTCATCCACAACAAGAATGTCATCGGTCACGGTCGCCAGCTTCTGGCCGAAGGGGTTGCGCCGCATCCAGCGTTGCAGGCTTGGCACCACATCCTGCGCGCGCACCGGTTCGCCGTCATGGAATTTCAGCCCAGGCCGGAGCGTGATGGTGACACTGCGCCCGCCATCATCGCTGCTATGGCCGGCGGCCATTTGCGGCTGCGGCTGAAACTGCGCGTCCATGCCATAGAGAGAATCAAAGACCATATGCCCGAAATTTCGGGTGATATTGGCCGTGGTCCAAATGGGGTCGAGGCTGGTGAGGTTCGCCTGAGGCACCATTTTCAGCACGCGGTTCTGGGCGGGCTGGGCGATGGCGAAGGCAGGCAGCGTGCCGGCGGCTGCCGCCGCCCCCAGTTTGAAGACATCCCGACGTTGCATGTGAACCCCCTTTTTGACTTAGACGTATCAGACCCGCTTGCGACGGGCGGCGCAAGCGCGATTTCCCCTCAGGCCGGCTTCTGGCCGAAACCAAAGGCTGGTTCCTGGGCGTATTCCAACAAAATTGCCTTACTTGGCGTCAGCCCTCCCACTGGCCCGAGGCGCCATTCTACACAGGCAATAGCGTTGCCGGCACCACCCCGGATGCCACCATATGGCTGGCGATACGTCCTAACCAGCGCCGGAACGCTGTCGGGACCATAGCGGTTTGCGCCGGCCCGCTTTCCTGCGTTACAGGCGCGCATGGCTTTGCACGTTATTCTCTCCCGCATCGAAAGCGCCCTCGGCCCTGCCCGCTTCAAGCTGCTGTTGGAATTTCTGCGCTTTGGCGTGGTCGGCGCGATTGGCTTCGTGGTTGATACTGCGGTGCTTTACGCGGGGCTGGCACTCGGGCTCGGGCTTTATGGTGGGCGGGTGATTTCTTACCTTGTGGCAGCGACTACGACCTGGGCGCTCAATCGGTTATGGACCTTTCGCGGGCGCGGTGATGGGCCGGCGCATCGGCAATGGGCGCTTTTCCTTATTGTGAATCTGGTTGGCTTTGCGATGAATTACGGCACTTATGCCGCCTTGATTGCGCTTGTGCCGGTGGTGGCAGCGCATCCTGTGCTGGGTGTGGCCGCCGGGGCGATTGCCGGGATGTTCGGTAACTTCGTGCTCTCGCGCCGATTGGTGTTTCGTTGAAAAACACGGTGCGGTGGGGTGATGTGCCCCACCGCGCCATTCAGATTTCAGCTGCGGATGAAGTTGCAGCCGCCTTCGGAAATTGGGCGGAAGGCTTCATTCGCTTCCGTAGTTTGCAGTAGCTTGTAATAGTCAAACACGCCGCGGCTTTCCTCGGGCTTTTTTACCTCAAACAAATAGGCCGGGTGCAGCTTGCGGCCATCGGCGCGGATGGTGCCGGGGCCGAAGCAATCATCATCGCAGGGAATGGCCTTCATGCGTGCAACCGTGGCCGCACCACTTTGCTTGGCCTGCGCGACGCCCATATCGGCGACCGTCTTCAGGTAATGAAGCACCGCCGCGTAACCGCCAGCGTGGTTCATGCAGAGCGCATTCTGCCCGATATTGGGCCGCACACGGGCGGAGAAAGCGCGGGAGCGATCATTCAAATCCCAATAGAAGGTTTCCGTGCAGATCAGCCCCTGCGTGGTCGCAAGCCCAAGCGAATGCACATCCGGCAGGAACATCAGCAGGCTGGCGAGTTTGATGCCACGGCGCATGATGCCGAATTCGGCGGCCTGCTTGATGCAGTTGATGGTGTCACTACCCGCATTGGCAAGACCGATCACCTTGGCCCGTGATGCCTGCGCCTGCACCAGGAAGGCTGAGAAATCGGTCGTGCCCGGGAAGGGCGTGCGTACCTGGCCCAACACGCGCCCACCGGCATTGCGCACAAAGTTACCCGTGTCGCGTTCAAGCGCGTGACCAAAGGCGTAATCCGCAGTGATGAAGAACCAGCTATCGCCACCGGCGCGCACCGTGGCACCGCCGGTGGATTTGGCCAGCATCCATGTGTCATAAGTCCAGTGTACGGTATTTGGCGTACAGGCGCGGCCTGTCAGATCAGAAGTCGCAGACGTGGTATTCAAGAAAACCTTGTTTTTGTCTCGGATGATTTCATTCGCGGCCAGGGCAACGGAAGAAGCCCCGCCATCAACCACGACATCAACGCCATCGCGGTCAATCCACTGGCGTGTGAGGTTGGACCCCACATCGGGACGATTCTGGTTATCGCCAAACAGGACTTCGATATTGAAGCCACGGTTGCTCATCTCCGCAGCCGCCTGACGCACACAGGCCAATTCCGTCGGGCCGCTCACGTCGCGGTAGGTTCCGGAGAAATCCGTGAGCAGGGCAATCTTGATCGTATTGGCGGCTTGCGCCTTCGCGCTCCGCCAGGGCAGGCCGCCAAGCGCGGCGCCAGCGCCGGCCCCAAAGGCCGTACGACGTGTTACTTCCATGATCTTTCCTCCCAATTGGTCTTAAGCCTTGTCGGCTTTTTGAAGGCTACGCCTTCTGCAAGAATGGTAAAGCCCCCCGATCTGGGGGCGCATCAAGGCGGCTGTGAAGGCGCCTTGCCACGGGATTTCTTATTGCCTGATTGCAGCCGCGTGATGGATATTGGCGGAGTGATGGCCGGTCTTGAAACCCTGATAGGTAAAGGATCCCGCATCATGGCAGGCAAGCGATGCCCGCTCAGCGGCGCAACTGCAACACGTCATTCACCAAAAGCGCGCAAAGAACCGGGTTCAGTTGGCGTCACGGCTCCGATCCCAAAGATTGGGCACGCTCTGATTATCATAGCCAGAAATGAAATACTCCGGCTGGCTGGTATCGGCATTGAACATGGCGCGCTTCACGGCGCCGATATTGGCCCCATAGACATGGATGCTGATGCTGGTCTTGCCATCCACGGCATTTTCTACTCGATGGATATCGTAGCTATTGCTGCTCAAGGTCACCACATCGCCGCGCTTGGCGCGGTCCACCCGGCCCGGGCGCATCGCGCCGCCATTCGGGTCGGGGCGCATTTCGGTCGAGATCTCCTCCCCCTGATGCACGCCAACCAGGCCCCAGACTGTGTGGTTATGCACCGGCGTCATCTGCCCTGGGCCCCAGACAAAGCAGACAACAGAAAACCTTTCCAGCGGATCGCAATGCAGCAGCAATTGCCGGAAAGTATCTGTGGGTGCCGTATAATCGGCGGGCAGCCAGTGATCGGATAGCACAAGCTGACGCAGAAGGCCGGGCGCTTCCCTCAGGAATTCTGCCTCATCCGCCCCGGCATCCGCCAGCGCGGTCATGCCGCGAACAAAATCACGCAAGGGGGAGACATCACTCACAAGGAACCCTCCGATATTCTATATCACAAACATGTGATCAATCCACGGAGAATTGCAACCTTTGGTTTATTGTTTACCACTATAGCCCCTCGGCAGTCAGCACGATGCGGCCAGTGACCTTACCCTCCCGCAGGCGGTTCAGTGCTGTATCGGCCTGATTGAGCGGCATTTGGGTGATCGGAATGCCCGGCAGCGTGCCCTTCTGCGCAATGCCCATCAATTCCCTCAATTCCTTGACATTGCCCACATATGACCCCTGGATGGTGAGCGCCCGCATGGGCATCACAGGCAGCGGCACCGCAAGTTCGCCGCCAAATAGCCCCACCTGCACCAGCTTGCCGCCCTTGCGCAACGCATCAAAGGCACTCCGCGCTGTCTCGGTCCCGTTGACCAAGTCAATGATCGCGCGAACCGGGCCACCACAGGCTTCCATGATGCGCTTGGCGGTATCTGCATCACCACCCTGGACGATATCCGTGGCCCCTTCCCGCTTGGCGGCTTCGAGCTTGGACGGGCTGACATCCACCACCACAATCCGCCGATGGCCCTTGGCCTTCAGCACAGCAATGGCGTTCAGGCCGAGCCCGCCTGCGCCGATCAGCACAATCGGTTCATCCGACGGCATGGGCATGACCTTGTTGATAGCGCTGAACACCGTAATGCCCGAACAGGCATAGGTCGCGGCCAAGGCAGGATCGAGGTTACCGACCGGCACCAAATGCCGCGGTTCCGGCGCCAGCACATGCGTCGCATAGCCGCCATGCTGATAAACGCCGAGGCTTTTGGGCGTGAGGCACATATTATCCTCATCCGCGCGGCAGGCTTCGCAGATGCCGCAACCGACCCAGGGGAAGACCACCATGTGGTCGCCAACCTTCAGGCCCGCACCATTCGCATCTGGCCCCCATTTCAGTACGCGGCCCACAATCTCATGCCCCATGGCCAGCGGCAGCTTCACCCCGCGATCGGACAGCTTCAGGTAGCCGCGGGAGCCGAGGTCATAGCCGCCCTCCCAAATATGCAGATCGGAATGGCAAACGCCCGCATGGGTGATTTCCAGCAAAACCTGCTGCCCAGTGGGCTCGGGCGTTGGGATTTCGATTTCCTGCAGGGGTTTGCCGGCTTCGGTCACAGCCCAGGCGCGCATGGTCGGATTCCTTGGTGATTGGCGTTGTCCCCATGGGAACAAGCGGAAGGCGCCAGGTCAAGCATCGGGCTCAATCCGGGCGGATGTTATTCTCCCGCACTACCCGGCCCCAGGTTGCGATCTGGGCTGAGAGGAATTGCATGAAGGCGGTCTCCCCCTGCGGGTTGAGGTCTATGCCAAGGCCCAGGATGCGCTGACGCAATTCCGGCATATCCAAAGCCTTACGTATGGCCGCTTCCATACGCGCCTTGATCGCATCCGGCAGGCGCGCGGGGCCAAGAAAACCCCAGAAGGCGCGCGAATCAATGCCCGTGATGCCAAGTTCTGTCATGCTTGGCACATTCGGAATATTGGGGCTGCGCGTTGCGCTGGTTTGCGCGAGTGGCACAAGCGTGCCGGCATCAATATGCACGCCAAGCGCAGGCCGGGTTGCGACGGGCAGATCAACCTCCCCAGCGGCGGCTGCGACCGCGAGCGGCCCGCCACCGCGATAGGGCACATGGACAAGCTTGAAGTCGCCGGCGCGCTGGATAAGCTCCATGGTCAAATGCGCGAGGCTACCATTGCCGATGGAGCCGTAAGTGACGGTATCGGGCCGCGCCTTGGCCGCCGCCACAACCTCGGCAAAACTGCGATAGGGGCGCGTGCGATGCGCTGTCAGCACCATGGGCGCAGTGCCGAACAGCAGGAGGGATGTCAAATCCTTCTCCGTATCAAAGCCCATATTCGGAATAAGCGCTGG
>CAMCZJ010000206.1 GCA_945886995.1 Asaia bogorensis | reverse complement strand
CAGATTCAGGAAAAGCTGAGCCAGGAAGCCGGACAGGGCGCGATTGCGACCGAACTTGGCGCCGGGCGGTATGGGCTTTTGCCGGGGCAGGCGCCGCTTGATTTGCCGGCACTCACCGCCGCCGTTGCCGAAATCCTGAAGGATCGCGGGGTTCGGGATGTATCGGTTGGTGCCATGGCCGTGGGGCTGGAGGCTGAGGGGCTGAGCCCCGTTCAGGCGACAAGGGCGCTCCGCTTTGCGCTGGCCGCCTTTGCCCGTGGCGGGAATGATGCCCTGACCAAGGCCGGCTTTGCCGGCGGGCTTGCGGGTTTTCTGGATAGCGCTTCGGAACGCGCGGGCCTGCTTCGGCGCAGCATTGCCGAACGGCGCTTCCGGATGGCGTTTCAGCCGATTGTGGCGCTGGCTGACCGCATGCCGCATCATTATGAAGCGCTTATCCGCCCACTTCAGGCCGATGATATGGCGCTGTCCCATCCGGGCGAATTCGTGGCACTCGCGGAAGCGGTGGGCCTGACCGAAGAATTGGACTGGGCGGTAGTCAGCGCGGTTTGCGAAGCTGCGGGTGCTGCGGGCGGCACGCGGGTTGCGTGCAATCTTTCCGGGCTTTCCCTGCAAAGTCCCAAATTCCGGGAAGAAATGCGGAAGCTTCTGGAAAAAACACCGGGCATGGCTGATCGGCTGGTGGTGGAAATCACCGAAACCGCCGAAATCGAACAGGAAGATGAGGCGATTCAGATGATCGCCCTGTTGCGTGAGCATAACATTCCAGTCTGCCTTGATGATTTCGGTGCCGGCGCGGCGGCCTTTCGGTATCTGCGCGCCTTCAGGGTGGATTATGTGAAGGTGGATGGCATTTATGTTGCCAATGCCTTGCATAGTGAACGTGACCGCGGCTTCATCGCAGCCATGGTGGATCTTGCCCGCACGGTCGGCGCGCAGGTGGTGGCTGAACGTATTGAAACGGAAGCGGAAGCGGCGCTGATGCTGGAACTGGGCGTGCGGTACGGCCAGGGCTATCTTTTCGGCAAGCCGGAATTTGAATTGGCGTCGCGCAAAACCGGCCTTGCCTGGCAAGAAGAAAAGTGATCGCCACGGCGCTGCCGCGCCTTTGCGTGGTGATCCCCTGCTTCAATGAAGCGGCGAATGTGGCGCCCATGGTGGCGCGGCTTGATGCCGCTTTGGCCGGCATCGCCTGGGAAGCAATTTTTGTTGATGATGACAGCCCGGATGGAACCACGGCCGCAGTGCGTGCCATTGCCGCGCAGGACGCACGCATTCGGGGCCTGAAGCGTATCGGGCGCCGAGGGCTCGCTTCCGCCTGCATTGAAGGAATGCTGGCGACTTCAGCGCCCTATCTTGCGGTGATTGATGGCGATTTGCAGCATGATGAAACCCTGCTGCCGCGCATGCTGGAAGCTTTGGAAGCGGGCCACGCCGATATCGTGATTGGCAGCCGCAACATCGAAGGTGGCGATAAGCAGGGCGGGCTTACCGCCGCGCGGCAAATGATTTCCGATACTGGCGCGACACTGGCCAATGCGGCATTGCCGATGCGCGTGAGCGATCCGATGAGCGGATTTTTCGCCCTGCCGCGAAGGCTTTTTGAAGAAGTCGCGCCAAGACTGACGGGCACCGGCTTTAAGATACTGCTCGACATTCTGCTTTCGGCCAAAGGGCCTCTGCGCAGCTTGGAAATTCCGTATCATTTCCGCGCGCGTGTGGCGGGCGAAAGCAAGCTGGATGCAGGGGTAATCCTGGAATTCGCGGGGTTGCTGGCGGATAAGGCTTTGGGCGGTGTGGTGCCGCTGCGTTTCCTGTCTTTCGCAGCCGTGGGCGGGATTGGCGTGCTGGTGCATCTGGCCATGCTTGGGCTTTTGCATGGGCTGGTCGGTGTTGGCTTCATTGCTGCGCAATGGGCGGCCACACTTGTCGCCATGACAGCGAATTTCCTGCTGAATAATCGCATCACCTATCGGGATCGGCGGCTGCGTGGCCCGGCGCTGCTGCGCGGCCTGGCGCTGTTCTATCTGGTCTGCGGCCTGGGGGCGGCGGCCAATATCGGCATTGCCAATCTGTTGCTGCGCGATGGCGTGCTGGCCTGGGGCTTGGCTGGCGCTGCCGGCGCGGCGCTGACGGTGGTGTGGAATTACGCGGTCTCCGCCACCCTGGTGTGGCGCGCGAAGTGAACCCTTGGCTGGTTGCGCTTGTTGCGCTGACGCTGCTGCGCCTGGTGCTGGCGGCGATCCTGCCGCTTTCCCCGGATGAGGCTTATTACTGGGTTTGGTCGCGCAATTTGCAGCCGGGATATTTGGACCATCCGCCCATGGTCGCGATCTTTATTTGGCTGGGCACGGCGATGCTGGGGGATAACGCGCTGGGTGTGCGGCTATTCGGGCCGGTGTCGCTTTTCGCGGGCTCCCTGATGCTGGCGCGCACCGCGGAGGATCTTTTCCCGGGGCGTGGTGCGGGGCCATGGGCGGCAGCGCTGATGAATGCAACGCTTTTCGCTTCACTCGGCGCCGTGACCATGACACCGGACACGCCTTTGTTGTTCTTTTGGGTGGCGACGCTTTGGGCCGTGGCGCGGGCACATCGCAGCGGTAATGCAAGCTGGTGGCTGGTGGCCGGGGCTTTCGCTGGTGGTGCCCTTCTCTCCAAATACACGGCAGCACTGCTCGGCTTCGGGTTGGTGCTGTGGCTGGTACTGCTGCCCGAGGCGCGGCGCTGGCTGACGCGCTGGCAGCTTTGGGCGGGGGGCGCGCTTGCGGTGGCGCTTTTCGCCCCGGTGATTTTCTGGAATGCGGCGCATGAATGGGCTTCCTTCGCCAAGCAGGGCGGGCGGACAGCGGCGGGCGGCGCGGGGCAGAGTCTCCGCTGGCTTGGCGAATTGTTGGGCGGGCAGATGGCTTTGGTGACGCCCCTGGTCTTTCTGCTGTGTGTGGCGGGCGCCTTCATGGCGGCGCGGCAGGTCTGGCGTGCGCGCGATGCCGGGGCTGGGCTGCTGCTCGCGCTGATCCTCCCGGGGGCGGCGATTTTCCTCTGGCAGGCGCTTGGCAGCCGGGTGCAGGGGAATTGGCCGGCGATCCTTTATCCCAGTGCCGCCGTTGCCGCCGCTGCGCTGCTGCCTGTGGCTTGGCTCCGCTGGCGCATTCCTGCCCTGGCGCTGGGCTTCGCCATGGCGGGCGTGGCCTATCTGCAAGCCACCGCTGCGCCTTTGCCACTGCCGCGCCGCCAGGACCCAACTCTGGCGCGGCTTGGCGGCTGGGATGGCTTGGCGGCTGATCTGGCGCGGGCCGCCGCGCGTGAAGGTGCTGGCTTCATCGCTGCCGAGGAATATGGACTGGCTTCAGGCATGGCTTTCCGCCTGCCGCCCGAGCTGCGCGTCGTGGCGATGGACCCGCGCTGGCGTTTCTTCACCCTGCCGAAACCGCCCGAAAGCACGGCAGGCCTGTTGATCCGCAGCGAAAGACGGGGGGAGGGGCCGCCACTTTGGCCTGGTGCCACCCCAATTGAGGGCGAAGCGGGTCGCTTGATTCGTGCTAGAGGCAGCCAGCAGGCCGAAGCCTACCGGCTATTCCGCGTGACCTCTGCGCCCGGCCAGCCGCCAAGTGCGGTTTTGCCGCAACCCAGACGCTGATCACGCTTGACCTTGGCGGGCGGCGCGCCTTTATCGAGTCAAAGAGAGGCACACTGCAATGCATATCCTGAAAAGCCGCCCCTGGAATCTGCCCGAAAGCAGCGTAACGCCTGAAGCGCTGGTCTTTGGCCGCCGCAAGGCGCTGGCGCTTGGCGCTGGGATGCTTGCCGCCGGCCCGGCCATGGCGCAGCAAGCCGGCCTGCCACCCGCCATGCGCAATACGCGCTACGCGCCGGGCCGCGCCATCACCGCTGAACGCGAAGTCACCACCTACAACAACTTCTATGAATTCGGCAGCCAAAAGACTATCAGCGCCGCCGCGCAACGCATGCCCATGCGCCCCTGGACAGTGAAGGTGGAAGGCATGGTGGAAACCCCGCGCGAATATGGCATTGAGGATTTGCTGGCCCGCATGCCGCTGGAAGAACGCGTCTATCGCCTGCGCTGCGTGGAAGCCTGGGCCATGGTGGTGCCATGGACCGGCTTTCCGCTTTCCGCCCTATTGGCCGAGGTGAAGCCGCTCTCTTCCGCGCGCTATGTCGTGTTCCAGACCGCGACCCTTCCGAGTGTCATGCCCGGCCTCAGGCAAAGCTGGTACCCCTGGCCCTATACGGAAGGCTGCACCATCGCCGAAGCCGCCAATGAGCTTTCCTTCATGGTGGTTGGTGCCTATGGCAAGCTGTTGCCGCCGCAAAATGGCGGGCCTTTGCGCTTCCACCAGCCCTGGAAATATGGCTTCAAGGCCGGCAAGAGCTTGGTCACCATTCGCCTGACTGATCAGCGCCCGGTTTCCTTCTGGGAGAAAATCCAGTCGCAGGAATATGGCTTCTGGGCCAATGTGAACCCCGCCGTGCCGCATCCGCGCTGGAGCCAGGCGCAGGAACGCATGCTGGGCACGGGGGAGTCGGTGCCGACGCTTTTGTTCAACGGCTATGGCGAATTCGTTGCTGATCTCTATACCGGTTTGCAGGGCGAAAGGCTTTGGGCGTGAGCAGTTCATGCGCTTGATAGGTTTGGTGCTGCTGTTCCTGGCAGTGGGGCTTTTCGCGGTTTTTGGTGCTGACCCCTTGGGGGCGGTGTTGTTTCGCCTGGACCCTGGCTTGCTCAATTTGGTGCAAGCCGTGGTGCAGCGTTATCTTCTGCCGATGATTTGGGACGACCTGCTGCTGCCGATGCTGGAAGCCCCCGCCTGGGTGGTGCCGGCGATCTTGGGCGGTGCCTTGACCCTATTCGGTTGGATGCGCGCGCGTGGCTGATGCGCCGCTGCATCACCAGATTTTGCTGGTGGAGGATTCACCTTCACTCGCCACGGTCTATCAGGAATATCTGCGCGCGGGGCCTTACGATATTCGCCACGCGCATTCCATTGCGGATGCGCTGAAATTCGCCGATCAGGCCATGCCCGATGGCGTGCTTTTGGATTTGCGCCTGCCCGATGGTGATGGGCTTTCGGTGCTACGCGAATTGCGCGGGCGCGATCCTGACCTGCCTGTGGTGGTGATGACCGCCCATGGTTCGGTTACGCTGGCGGTGGAGGCGATGCAGGCCGGGGCTTCGGATTTTCTGGTCAAGCCCTTCGCGCCGGAACGCCTGACGGTCACGGTTGCGAATGTGATGGAACGCGCCGCTTTGCGCCGGCAGGTGGCGGTACTGGCGGCGGGCGCGCCGCGCCAGGGATTCGCTGGCTTCATCGGTGCCGCGCCCACCATGCAGGCCGTCTATCGCATTCTAGAAAATGCCGCGGCATCGCGCGCGACTGTGTTTGTGACTGGGGAAAGCGGTACCGGTAAGGAATTGGCCGCCGAGGCT
>CAMCZJ010000205.1 GCA_945886995.1 Asaia bogorensis | reverse complement strand
TGAAGGCAGAAGTGCTGATCTGCCCCCCCGCCACGCTGATTGCGCCCCTGACCCAAGCTTGCGCCGGGTTGGTGGCTTTGGGCGGGCAGGATTGCCATGAAGCCGCCAAGGGCGCCCATACCGGGGATATTGCCGCCGCCATGCTGAAGGATGCCGGCGCCGCCTACGTTATTCTGGGCCATTCTGAACGCCGCATGGCGTATCGGGAGACCAGCCATCGCGTCCGCGCCAAGGCCGAGGCAGCGCTGGCGGCGGGCCTGATCCCGGTGGTTTGCGTGGGCGAACCCGAGGATGACCGGCTTTTGGGCCGGGCCGAGGAAGTGGTGGCCGAACAAATGGCGGAAAGCCTGCCGGAAGGCTTCGGCGCTGCCGGCGGCGTGGTGGCTTATGAACCCGTCTGGGCCATTGGCACGGGCCGGACGCCGACCGAGGCTGATATCACCGCCATGCACGCCATGATGCGCGCCAAGCTGGCCGAGACCTTCCCAGGAAAGGGCGCTGGGCTCCGCTTGCTTTATGGTGGTTCGGTCAAGCCCGGCAATGCGCTGGCCATCCTGGCGCTGCCCCATGTGGATGGGGCGCTGGTGGGCGGGGCCAGCCTGGTGGCCGAGGATTTCCTGGCGATCGCGCGGGCCGCCGGCTAAGCCCCACTTCCCGCCTTGTCGCGGCGCGGCGCCGCGCCTAACTTCGCTCTCTCAAAATTCCTCAGGAGGATGCCAGCATGTTCAAGGGTTCCATGGTCGCGCTGATCACGCCCATGCGCGCGGATGGGTCCGTGGACGAGAAAGCCTTCGTGGAATTGGTGCAGTGGCAGATTGCCGAGGGCACCGAAGGCTTGATCCCCGTTGGCACCACCGGCGAAAGCCCGACCCTTTCGCATGAGGAACACAAGCGCGTTGTGGAGCTGTGCGTGGAAGCCGCTGCCGGGCGCGTGCCCGTGATTGCCGGCACCGGCAGCAACAGCACATCTGAGGCGATTGACTTCACCCGCCACGCCAAGAAGGCCGGCGCCGATGCCTGCCTTGTGGTCACGCCCTATTACAACAAGCCCACTCAAGAAGGCCTGTATCTGCATTTCAAGGCGATTGCCGATGCGGTGGACCTGCCCATGGTGATGTACAATATCCCCGGGCGCAGCGTGGTTGACATGAGTGTTGAGACCATGGCGCGGCTGGCCAAGCACCCGAATATCATCGGCGTGAAGGATGCGACCGCGAACCTCGTGCGGCCTTTGCATACGCGACGCGCCTGCGGGGAAGATTTCGCTCAGCTTTCCGGTGAAGACCACACGGCCGTATCCTTCCTGGCCGCTGGCGGGCATGGCTGCATCAGCGTCACCGCCAATGTCGCACCCCGGCTTTGCGCGGAAATGCACAAGGCTTGGCGCCTGGGCCGCTTGGATGAGGCAATTGAAATTCAGGACCGCCTGGTGCCTTTGCATGATGCGCTGTTTTCCGAGACCTCTCCGGGTCCCGTGAAATATGCGGCGAGCCTGCTGGCGAAAAGCAGCGATCATTGCCGCCTGCCGCTGGCGCCGTGCGGTGAGGCCACGCGCGCAAGGGTGCGTGAGGCGATGGTCTCCGCCGGCTTGTTGAACTGAAGGGATGCGCCCGCGCGGTGGGCGCTTGAGACATGGCTGAACCGCGCAAAAAGGGCATGATTTCCCACGGCATCGCCGCGCAAAACCGCAAGGCGCGGTTTGACTATAAGATCCTGGAGACCATCGAAGCAGGGCTTGCGCTGGTGGGGCCTGAGGTGAAGTCCTTGCGTGCCGGGCGTGCCACGCTGACGGAAGCCTGGGCCGGCGAACGCGATGGGGAGATGTGGCTATTCAATGCCCATATCCCGGAATGGCAGGCGGGTTCCTTCATGGCGCGGTTCGAGCCTCGGCGCCCGCGCAAGTTGTTGTTGCACAGCAAGCAAGCGCGCGAATTGATCGGCGCCATCACGCGCGACGGGGCGACAATTGTACCGCTGGATATTCATTTCAATGAACGCGGGCGGGCGAAGGTTTTGCTGGGCTTGGCTGAGGGCAAGAAGAAGCATGACAAGCGGGCCGCGATTGCGGCGCGGGATTGGCAGCGGGATAAGGCAAGGCTGATGCGGGATAAGGGGTAGGGGGGAGTATGGCAGAACGGACCAGCGCGCCTAAGAATTGCAGCTGCGGCTTCGGGGCGCGGTCACTTGCTAGAATTGTAGTGATTATTCCTATACACAACGTCAATTTCCTTTAATAAAGGACCCGTAGCAAGACGGTATTCATCATTTTCGTGAGGAGATCGCCAAATGCGTCACATTGTCCAGTTTCAGTTCCGTCCGAAGAATTCTGAGCGACCTTTAGACGAGGCGCAGGACTTTGAATTTCCTGCGGACGGACCACTGAATCTCCCCGCCGTGGGAGATCATGTGTATCTTTCGGGCCATTCCTGGGGCGCAGGTGCGGCCCTGGTAGTGGAAAGCAGATTGTTTTCTTATATTTCCTCTAACCCAGTAACGTGCATGATAAACATAGTGCTTAAGGAGTCCGGAACCGATTCTGGCCGCTTACTCAAGGAGTGAGCGCAGGCTTAAGTTCGAGACTTATTCGCATTCAGGTCTTGCGCGCGGCCTAGCGACGATATTTTTTGAGGAATTCGCGCCTTCTTTGATCAATAAGGGCGTCGAGCGGAATTTTCATAAATGTTCTTGCGCCCTCAGGAGTATCGAAAACTTTTTTTTCTGCGCTGTAGGAATTCACAAAATGGTAGATACCAAAAACATCAAAATCATAGCGCCATCCAAATTTCTGGGAACAGTTCTGAATTGTAGTCCAGGCCTCCCGGGTCGCTGGCAAACCGCCCTGCCAGTCGTCAGTGTTCAGTAATTCATCCGACCTGTATGGCTTGTCCCCGGATTCAAAGTAAACCCAGTAGAGGTCGTATTTATCTTGCAATTTCCTAATAATTTCATCGTGTGGCGCTTCATCTCCAAGAACGGCCATCGTCTTGTTCAACTCGCGCAAAGCGTCTGCATGCCTATACATGTTTTTATTGCGTAAGAGCTTTCGCGCGAGTGATTTAATCTCATTATTCTGCCCAAAATATCGAGAGAGGTAGACATCCTCAACCTCATCTGCCAACGATTTGGCTAAATTGAATTTCCGGTTCTCTAAAAGAATGAGTTGGAATATGAGTTTCAGGTTTGGGGAAATTTCCCCAAGCTGCATCGCTAAATCATTTACATCTGAGAAATACTCCTTGATGACTTCCCAGCGTTTCCGAAGCTCATCACTCATAAGATTTGCATCATCCGGGAACGAATCTCCGGGAGCGTACTCGTGACCGCTTACTCCAGATCTCATCGAGTCATAATAGGCGCGCTTCGTGGGATCACTCAATATCTCGTATGCTTCTTGAATTTCTTGGAACCTCTCTTTGCTCTCCTGAGACCCCTTATTGACATCAGGATGATGTTTCTTTGATTGCGCTCGATACGCCGCCTGGATCACCGTTTGGTCAGCATTGAGGGCGCATCCCAGTATGCTGTAATAGTCTTTCGCAAAATCCATGAATGCTTCTCACTATGCTCTATTCTGGTGGGTGATGAGCCTACCATTCTAAATAGTTAAGTAATCCGCGTCATCTACAAACTTTCCTTCAGCGAACATCAGCCTTGCGGCCTTCGGCCTCGCAAAGCTCAAGATAATCATCCACGGCTTCCTGGAAGGCTGCCTTGATCCCTTCGGCGTCCTTCCCTTCATAGGTCACCAGATCACGAATAAACTCCAGCCGACCATGCAGCACATCATCCTCAGCACTGTATCTGACCGACCCAAGATATCCTTTGTATTCCAGCATCGCGCTCATATCCGCCCCCCCCTACCCCTTCACCTGCGCCGCCGAACTAATCGCCCCTGCCTCCCGCAGGGCCGCCCGTTCTGCCGGGGAAAACCCAAAAATCCCGCCCAGCACTTCTTCCTCATGCTGGTTCAGGAACGGGCTCGGCTTCAGCGCCGGCGCAGGCGCGTCGGTGAAGCGCAAAGGTGAGGATGGCAGGCAAACGCGCCCAACCTCAGGATGGTCCATCCAATGCAGCATGCCGCGTTCATGCATGCCGGCATCATTGATCACCTCATCCAAATCGCGCACGGGCGCTGCCGGCACGCCGAATTTGCGCGTGGCGGCCACGGCAACTTCCCGCGTCATGCCGGCAAGCCAGGCGGTCACCATGGCATCAACCTCCGCCATGTTTTGCACGCGCGCGGGGTTGGTCGCGAAGCGCGGATCGCCCATCAAATCCTCGCGCCCCATGGCGCGCAGCAGGCGGTTCCAGTGGTCTTCCTTGACCACAATGATCGCCAGATACCCATCGCTCGTCGGATAGACATTGTAGGGCGCCATCGCCAATCCCGCGTGGGAATTGCCGGTGCGTGGCGGGATCTTGCCGCGCAGCCCGCCGAAATGCATGCCAAGCGCGGAGGCCAAACAGGGGTAGACCGTATCCTGCATGGCGATTTCAACAAAGCGCCCGCGCCCGGTGCGTTCGCGGTCAAACAAAGCGGTGATGGCGGCGGCGTAAAGATGCGTACCCCCCAGAAAATCCACCACTGCCGGGCCGGATTTCACTGGCGGGCCATCAGGGAAGCCAGTCGTGTGCATGATGCCGGATGCCGCCTGCACGGTCAGGTCCATGGCCAGCTTGTCGCGATCTGGCCCGGAACGGCCATAGCCGGATGCAGCCGCATAGATCAGGCGCGGGTTGCGCTTGATCAGCACTTCCTGCCCCAGGCCAAGCTTATCCATGGCGCCCGGCGCGAAATTTTCAATCAGGATATCGGCGCGATCCACCATGGAAAGGAACAGCTCGCGCCCGGCTTCATTCTTGAAGTCAATCGAAATACCAAGCTTGTTGGAATTCAGCATGGCCTGCGGCACGGACCCGCCGGAAACCATCGTCCGGCGGCGCAGCGATTCCCCGCCCGGCGGTTCAATCTTGATGACGGTGGCGCCCGCCATCGCCATCAGGAAGGAACAATACGGCGCCTGGTAAATCTGCCCGAGATCGAGAACGAGAATCCCATCCAGCGGGCGATGCGGTTCCGCCATCCGGGATCAGACCTTGGAACCCAGAATGCGCCGGCCAATGGCGCTGCGATGCACCTCAGACGGGCCTTCATACACGCGCATCAGCCGCACCTGCTGGTGCATCAATTGCAGGGGAAGCTCCTTCGTCACGCCCATGGCGCCGAAGGTCTGCATGGCCTGGTCCAGGATATCCTGCGCCATTTCCGTGCCTTCCACCTTCAGCATGGAAGCTTCCATCCGCACATCGGCACCCGCATCAAGCTTGGCCGCCAAATCGGCCACCATCAGCTTGCAGGCATGCATGCGCGTGGCGGCTTCCGCGACCCACCATTGAATGGCCTGGCGGTCAGCAAGCCGCACGCCAAAGGTCACGCGGTTGCGCGCCTGATCCGCCAT
>CAMCZJ010000204.1 GCA_945886995.1 Asaia bogorensis | reverse complement strand
GTGACGGGCATGGCATTCCGTAACAGGCGGGGCCGCGTTCTGAAAGCGGCAAATGCGGGGCGCGATTTCGCTGGTTCCATCACCCCTGGTTCTGCTTTATGGAAACCGAAAACCAATTCGGGGAGGGTTTCATGTCCAAAGCTGTAAATTTTTCGCTCACGCGCCGTGCCCTTGGCGGGCTTGGCCTTGGCTTGGCCGCGACAGGCACTGCGCGCGCGCAGGATATGGCCGGCAAGACCATTGAATGGATCATCCCCTTCGCGGTGGGTGGCGGTTCGGATGTCTGGGCGCGGTTTCATCTGCCGCTGCTGCAAAAGCACATGCCCGGCAACCCGACAGTCGTGATCCGCAATGTCACCGGCGGCGGCAGCATCAATGGCGCCAATCAATTCGCGCAGCGCACGCGGCCTGATGGCTTGACGATCCTGGGCACCAGCGGTTCCACGCAATTCCCCTATCTGATGGGCGATCCGCGCGTGCGCTATGATTACCGCGCCTGGAGCGTGCTGATGGCAAGCCCAACCGGTGGCGTTTTGTATGTGCGCCCGGAATTGGGCGTGCGAGGCCCGGCTGATCTGGCGAAGCTGCAAGCGGCGCAGGGGCTGAAATTCGGCAGCCAGGGTCCGACATCGCTGGATGTGGTCCCGGCCTTGGCGTTTGAATTGATGAACCTGAATGTGCAGATTGTCTTTGGCATGCAGGGCCGCGGCCAGGGGCGGCTTGCCTTTGAACGCGGTGAAACGCCGATCGATTATCAGACATCGTCTGCCTATACGAGCCAGGTGTTGCCACTGGTGCGTGAAGGCAAGGCCGTGCCGCTGTTTTCCTACGGAATCCTGAACGCCGCGGGCGATATCGTGCGCGATCCGAATTTCCCGGATTTGCCGACCTTCCCCGAATTCCTGAAGGCCGCGACGGGGCAGGACCCTTCTGGCCCGGCCTGGGAAGCCTATCGCACTTTGTTCGTCGCGGGCTTTGCCGCGCAGAAATTTGTGGTGGTGCCACGCGAAACACCGAAGCCTGTGCAGGACCTGTATCGCACTGCCTTCACGCGCATCTTCGCCGATCCGGAATACAAGGAAAAGCGCGGCACGGTGATTGGCGAATATGATGAGGTAGTGGGCGACGCCGCCGAGAAAGCCTATGCCGCCGGCACCGTAATCAGTGAGACGACGCGCGAATGGATCAAGGAATGGTTGCTGCGCCGCTTCAACCATCGCCTCGGCTGATCAGCTTAAAGGCAGCGCGGTAAAGGGAGTAAGGTCGCATGCTTGACGCGCTGCTGATGGCGCTGACCGCGCTCGCGAGTCCTGAGCGCCTTGGTTATATGGCGCTTGGCGTTTTGATTGGTTACGCCATTGGCGTGCTGCCGGCGCTGGGTGGCCTTGCCGGGCTTTCGCTGGTGATGCCCTTCATCTACGGGCTGGATCAGGTATCGGCGCTCGCCATGCTGGTGGGTCTGGTCGCGGTGGCGGCGACGGCGGATACATTCAGCTCCATCCTGATGGGGATACCGGGATCATCGGCAAGTCAGGCGACGATCCTGGATGGCTTCCCCATGGCCCGACGAGGAGAAGCCGCGCGCGCGCTTTCGGCATCCTTCCTTGCTTCCATGATTGGCGGGCTGATTGGCGCGGTGATTTTGACTGGCGCGGTGCTGATTGCGCGGCCCTTGATTCTGGCGCTGGGCACCGCTGAATTATTCATGTTGGCGCTGCTTGGGCTTTCCATGGTGGGCGTGCTGGCGGGCAAGAGTTTTGCCAAAGGCTTGATTGCCTGCGGCATGGGTTTGGCGCTTGGCATGGTGGGCACAGCACCGGCCACGGCGGAATATCGGCTCGATTTCGGGCTGATTTATCTTTCGGATGGCCTGCCTTTGCCCGTGTTGGTGCTGGCGATTTTCGCGCTGCCGGAAATTATTGATCTGGCGCGCGGTGGTGGGACGATTTCGCGCTCGGCGGATTTGGGTCGCGGTTGGATTGATGGTGTGCGTGATATCATGCGCCATTGGTGGCTGTTGCTGCGCACATCTTCGATTGGGTCCGTGCTGGGCGCGATCCCCGGGCTTGGCGGCAGCGTGACTGATTGGATTGTTTATGGGCACGCGATTCAAACCGAAAAGAATGGCCAATTCGGCAAGGGAGATGTGCGCGGCGTGATTGCCGTGGAGGCATCGAATAATGCGCGCGAAGGTGGCGCTTTGGTGCCCACACTATTCTTTGGCATTCCTTCATCCGGGTCCATGGCGGTGTTCCTGGGCGGCATGACGCTGCTTGGCATTGAAGCCGGGCCGGCGCTGGTTGGTTCCCGGCTTGATTTGACCTATGCGATCATCTGGTCGCTCGCGATTGCCAATGTGATGGGCACGTTGCTGTGCTTTGCGACATCGCCCCTGATTGCGCGGCTGACCACGGTGCGCTTCGGGCTGCTGGCGCCCTTCATGATGATGGTGGTGTGTTTCGGCGCCTTCAACAATAACCGCGAATTGGCGGATTTGCTGCTGCTGCTGGGTGTGGGCTTGCTGGGCTTGCTGATGCGCCGTTTCGGCTGGCCGCGCCCGCCCTTCGTGGTGGGCTTTGTGCTGGCGCTGCCGATGGAGACCTATTTGTATCAGGCCGTGCAATTCTATGGCTGGGATTTCCTGACGCGGCCTGGCGTGATGATCATTGCCGCGCTGATCGTGGTGTTTGCCTGGCTTGGTATTCGCAAGCGCCGGCTGGCCGATACGGAAGAAGATGGCGGCAGCACGGATACGGGAAGGCGCCAGCCTCAGGCGATTTTCGCCGTGATCCCGGTGGCGATTTTCGCCGCGGTGTTCATTGATGCCATGGGCAAGAGCTTCCTGGGCGCGGTCTTCCCCATGATGATTGCGGGGGCGATGCTGCTGATTAGTGTCCCCGTAGTGTTGCAGCTGAATTTCGGGCGTGTGGGCGGTTCGCTATTCCATGACGCGGAAGCCAATGCGAAGCCCGAGGATGGCAGCTTCTGGGCGCATCTTGGTTGGGTGATTGGGCTGGTTGGGCTTTCCGCTTTGGTCGGATTCCTGTTGGCCAATACGATCTTCTTCCTGTCCTTCCTGCGTTATGCGGCGGGCTGCACCTGGCGGATGACCTTGTTCCTGACCTCCATCGCGACCATTGGCTTGATCATGGTGGCAAAATTGCTGACGCTGGATTTCCCGCAAGGACTATTGCAGCATTTCGTCGACCTCCCCTGGCCTTTACGGTGACGGATAAAATTATGCAGAAAGCCATTCCCTGCACGCTGATGCGTGGCGGCACCAGCCGCGGCCCCTACTTTCGGCGGGAAGATTTGCCGGAAGATCGCGAAGCCATGGGCCGCGTATTGCTGGCTGCCATGGGCTCACCGGATGCGCGCCAGATTGATGGCATTGGCGGCGCCACCACGCTCACCAGCAAAGTCTGCATCGTATCCCGCGCGGCGGCCGGTGAAGCGCAGCAGGTGGATTATCTATTCGCGCAGGTTTCAGTGGATCGCGCCTTTGTGGATTGGGGGCCGACTTGCGGGAATATGCTGGCGGGTGTTGGGCCTTTCGCGATTGAAAGCGGGCTGGTGCCGGCGGAAGAAGGCGAAACCCGCGTGATGATCCGCGCCGTGAATACCGGCGCGCTGATTGAAGCCGTGGTGCAAACACCTGGTAAGCGCGTGAATTATGAGGGCGATACCGCGATTGCCGGCGTGCCCGGCACCGCCGCCCCCATCGTGCTGAATTTCGCCGATGCGGTGGGGGGCGCCACCGGCAAGCTGATGCCAACCGGCCATGCCATTGATGTGATTGATGGTGTGGAAGTGACGTGCCTTGATGTCTGCATGCCCGTGGTCATCGCGCGCGCGCGGGATTTCGGCAAAACCGCCCGTGAGACCGCGAAGGAACTGGATGCGGATAAGGAATTCATGGCGCGGATTGAAGCCATTCGGCGCAAGGCGAGTCTCGCCATGGGCATGGGTGATGCCGAAGGGCGCGTCATGCCGAAATTCGCGATTATTGCGGAACCGGCGGGTGATCAGGGCGGGGTGGCCGCGCGCTATTTCACGCCGCTCGCCTGCCATGAGGCGATGGCGGTGACGGGTGGGATTTGCATCGCGAGTGCTTGCGTGCTGCCGGGAACGGTGGCGGAAGCTGTGGCGCACATCACCGGCGCGGATCGGGAGATGATTGTGCTGGAACATCCAACCGGCAGCATGGAAGCGGTGATCACCACGCGGCGTGCGGCGGATGGATCGCGGGAGGTGATTTCGGGCGGTACGCTCCGCACCGCGCGGCGGTTGATGGCGGGCGAGGTTTATGTCCCCGCCCGCGCTTGGGGTTAGGCTAACCCATTCACGGTGTGATCCGCCAAACGGACCACACCATGACTCATTTTTTGCGCGGCTGATTCACGGCTTCGGCCTTCAGCCTCCGCTGATCAGACGCTTGGTATTTTGCGCGGCTGATTCACGGCTTCGACCTTCAGCCTCCGCCGATCAGACGCGCGCCGCCATCCCGCGCATAAAGGTCTCACGGAAGCGGATCGGGTCGCGGTCCGTTTGCGTCTTGCCGGGTTCATTATCAATCCGCGCGCCGATCACATGCGGGCCATCAGTGGCAAGGGCGCGATCAATCAGCGCATCGAATTCTGCCTCATCCGCCGCCCAATGGGCGGAAGCAATGCCGGAAGCGCGCGCAATGGCAATCAAATCCGTGCCGGCTTTCGCCGCCGGTGTGCCTTGGCCGCCGGTGATTTGATAAATGCCATTGTCCCAGATGATCACAATCAGATTCTTCGGTGCCTGCGCGGCGATGGTGGAAAGACAGCCAAGCTGCATCAGCAGTGACCCATCGCCTTCCAAAGCGAAAACGCGCCGTTCCGGTTGAGCAATGGCAACGCCCATGGCAATCGGTGCGGCCAATCCCATGCTGCCCAGCATGTAGAAATTCTCGGCACGATGGCCGGAACCCCAAAGATCCCAATTGGAATTGCCAATCCCGCCGATCACGGCTTCCTGCTTCGTCAGCTTGCCCACCACGCGCTTGGTGAGCGCCGCACGGTTCATCACCTGCGTATTGCGACGTTCTTCCATCACTTGCGCCCCCCTGCGATCAATGGCGAGACAATAAGGCAAGCCGGCCAGCGCGTGGCAAAGGCCTGGCGCATGGTGCGATCCGCGATGAAAGCCGCTTCATCCAGGCGCGATAGCGTGTGGTGTTCAATCCCCATGCTGTCCAGAATCGGGCGCATGGTGCGGCAGACAATCGCCTGGCCGGGATTGAATTCACCCAGCGTGCCGCGTTCGCTCACCAGCATCAGCACGGGAATTTGGCTGGCAACAACGAGCGAGGCCAGCACATTCGGCAAGGTGGCGAAGCCTGATGTCTGCATCAGCACAATGCCGCGCATGCCGGCCATGGTGGCGCCGGCGACGATGCCAATCGCTTCTTCCTCACGCGCGGCGGGGAAGGTGGTGAA
>CAMCZJ010000203.1 GCA_945886995.1 Asaia bogorensis | reverse complement strand
GCCAGGATGCGGCTGATCTCCATCCAGGTCTTATCGCCCACAACTTCGGCCATTTTCTCGGCATATTTGCGCATGGTGGGCACGCGGCTATCGCCCGTTTTATAGACGCGATGGCCAAAGCCCATCACCAGCGCCTTATGGTCGAAGCGGCTTTGGATCCATTCCTTCGCAAGCTTCGGGTCGCCGATTTCCTTCAGCGTATGCATCACCGCCTCATTGGCGCCGCCATGGAGCGGGCCCTTGAGCGAGGCAATGCCCGCCGTGATCGCGCCATGCATATCAGCACCGGATGAGGTCACCAGCCGCGCCGTATAGGTGGAGGCGTTGAAGGTATGCTCCGCATAGAGGATCATGGAAACATCAAAGGCCTTCAGCACTTCCGGCTGCGGCACCTTGCCCAGGATCAGGTTGAAGGCGTTCTCCGCAAAGCTATGCGCGGGGTTCGGCGCCACCACCGGCAGGCCGCGGGAAGCACGATAGGCCGCCGCAATGGCCGTTGGGATCTTGGCAAAAAGCCGCTTCGCCTTGCGATACTGCGCGGGCTGCGAGACATCGGCGGTCTCAGGGTCTTCCATCCCCATGAAGGAAACTGCCGTGCGGATGGCATCCATCGGATGCGCATCCTTGGGGAATTCCTTAATGACCCGGTGGAGTGCGGGGCTGATCTCACGCTCCGCGGCAGTCTCGGCCTTGAAGGCGGCAAGCTGCTTGGCATTGGGCAATTCGCCTTCCCAAAGCAGATAGGCCACTTCCTCAAAGCTGCAATTCTCGGCCAAATCCTGCACCGCATAGCCGCGATAGGTCAGGCTATTCGTCTCCGGCATTACCTTGGAGACGGCGGAGACATCGGCATAGACGCCGACCAAGCCCTTATAGATTTCGGGTTTCGTGGTTTCGTTCATCGGGTTTCTTCCCTTGTTAAACTGGCTTTGGGCCGGCGCGCACAACGCCGACCCTGCCTTCCTCAGTGATCAGTTCAGAAGATACCGGGCTTGCTGTCCAGCAGGCCGCCAGCGGGCAGCGCCACATTCAGCGCACTGAGTTCGCCCGCCTTCAGCTTCGTCAGATCCTGCACCACTTCCAGGAAGCGATTGGACTCACGCGCCGAGATGATGCCATCCGTAATGGTCTTGAACTTGCGGATGTAATCCGCCCGACCAAAGGGCTTGGCGCCATTGGGGTGGGCATTGGCGACACCAAGCTCATCCACCAGCCGCGAGCCATCCTTGAACAGGATTTCGACGCGCCCGCCGAAGGAAAGCTCATTGGGATCGCGGGAATGGTATTTGCGGGTCCATTCCGCTTCTTCGCGGGTTTCGACCTTGTGCCAGAGCCTGACGGTATCGGCGCGGCCCGCCCGCTTCGGCGCGTAGCTATCCACATGGTGCCAACGGCCATCCTGCAGCGCGACGGCAAAGATATACATGATGGAATGATCCAGCGTCTCACGGCTCGCCTTCGGGTCCATCTTTTGCGGGTCATTCGCCCCGGTGCCAATCACGTAATGGGTGTGATGGCTGGTATGGATGATGATTTTCTCAATCGCCTCCATATCCGCGATCTGTTCGCGCATGCGAAAGGCCAGGTCAATCAGCGCCTGGGATTGGTATTCGGCGGAATGCTCCTTCGTGTAGGAATCAAGGATTGATCGCTTGGGCTCGCCCGCTTCCGGCAGCGGCACTTCGTAATAGACCGGGCCATAGACATCCTTGCGGTTGGAACGCCCGGAAAGCACCCAGGCAATCACGCTGTCTTCACCTTCATAGATCGGGGATGGCGCGCCTTCGCCGCGCATGCAGCGATCCACCGCTTCCACGGCAAGCTTGCCGGCATGGGCGGGCGCATAGGCCTTCCAGGATGAAATCTCGCCCTTGCGGGATTGGCGGAAAGAAATCGAGGTATGCAAAGCCTGCTGGATGGATTGGAAGACCACTTCCTGCTTGAGGCCAAGCAGCGTGCCGATGCCGGCAGCAGCGGCGGGGCAGAGATGGGCGATATGGTCCACCTTGTGTTCATGCAGGCAAATCGCGCGCACCAGATCAATATGCAGCTCATAGCCGGTGGCCAGGCCACGGATCAGATCGCGCCCGGATTTCCCCATGGCCTGCGCCACCGCAAGCACTGGCGGGATATTATCGCCGGGGTGGGAGTAGTCAGCGGCGAGGAAAGTATCGTGCATATCCAATTCGCGCACGGCGGTGCCATTCGCCCAGGCCGCCCATTCCGGGGAAACCGTGGTGGCGGATTTCACGCCAAACACCTGCGCGCCACCTGCCTTCTTCGCATGGCCAAGCGCCATGCCACGCGCGGAGACAACGGGGCGGCGATTAATGGCGGCGATGGCGACCGAAGCATTGTCGATGATCCGGTTGATGATCATCTCCTGCACGGGCTTTTCGACCGCGACCTTGTCCACGGCGACTCCGGCCATTTTCCAGGCCAGTTGGTCTTCGCGCTTCAATAGCGCCGTGGATGGGTGAACCTTTACGGCGTTGAGTTTCATCTGGGGCTTCTCCCTTTGTTGTTGGCGGCTTGCCTGACTGGATGTTCTTCTGCGCCCATCCGGCGCCATCGTCCAATCCAATTGACGTGGCGCGCTGATAGGTTTTCCGTATGGGCAGAATCACATTGGAAGACAGATGGATTTTCGCCTGATCCGCCGCTTGGGGCATTTTCTGGCCGTAGCCGAAGAAGGTCATTTCGGCCGCGCCGCCGCGCGGCTTGGCATTTCGCAGCCGCCGCTAACCGCCCAAATCCAATTGCTGGAACGCGAACTTGGTGTGAAGCTACTGGAACGCAGCGGCAAGGGCGCGCGGCCCACGCGAGAGGGCGAGGCGCTGCTACCACTCGCGCGGCGTATCGCCGGCAATGCGGCAGATCTTGAAAGCCTGGCGCGCGAATTGCGCTTGGGCCATCACGCGCCGGTTTCCATCGCCTGCGTCACCTCGGCGCTGTTTGACTATTTGCCCCCCATCGTGCGGGCCATGCAGGCCGCACGCCCGGAAGCCGCGATTGGTGTGCGGGAGATGGATACCGCCGAGGCTTTGGAAGCGCTCAGGCGTGGTGAGGTTGATCTGGCACTGCTCCGCGCCGATCGTGATCGCGCGCCGATCAAGCTGAGGCCCTTGGGGGAAGACAGGCTCGCTGCCGCGCTGCCGGAAGGCCATCCGATTCTGGCCGGGCCTGATCCTTTGCCGCTGGCGGCACTCGCGGAAGCGCCGATGTTGATGCTGCCGCGAGCGATCAGCCCGGCCTATTCGGATGCCATGACCGCCGCCTGCCACGCGGCGGGCTTCACGCCACGCGTGGTGCGCGAAGTGGGGTCGGCCATGGCGCAGCTTGGCTTTGTTGCTGCGGGGCTTGGTGTGGCGCTGGTCTCGGAAGGCATGGCAAGGCTTAATCCGCCAGGTGTGGCCTTTCGCATCCTGGCTGGCCCCATTCGCGGCGTGGGTGTGGCGCTCGCCTGGAATGCGGAGCGGGAGAATGAGGCAACGAGCCTGGCGCTTGAGATCGCCGATGCGCAATTCGGGCCATCGGCCCTGGCCCGCAACACAGGGCTGCGTTAGCCTCACCTCCCCTAGAAGTCATGCCTCCGGAGTAGCCAATGCCCGCCACCACCCCTTTTGATCGCGTCATTCGCGGCACGCTTGTGCTGCCCGATCGCATCCTGACCAATGGCTGGGTTGCCACGCGCGGCGACATCATTGCCGGCATTGGCGAGGGGCCATCACCGGTCGCGACCTCGGTCGAGGATTATGGCGCGCGCTATGTTATGCCGGGCTTGGTGGATGGGCATATGCATACCTCATCCTCGCGCGGTTGGCCGGGGATTGAGGGGGCGTCGAAATCCGCCGCTGCCGGCGGTGTCACGACTTGCGTTGACATGCCCTATGACGTGCCGCGCCCGGTGACGGATGCCGGTATTTTCAAGGAAAAGGTGGAGTATGTGAACCGCCTATCCCATGTGGATATGGCGCTTTACGGCACCATCCTGAAATCGGGCGGCGTGGATGCCATTGCGGGGCTCGCGGAGGCCGGCGCCTGTTCCTTCAAGCTTTCCACCTATGAATATGACCCGGTGCGCTTCCCGCGCATTGACCACCCAACCATGGTCGCGGCCTTTCGCGAAATCGCCAAGACCGGGCTGATGGTGGCAGTGCATAATGAGGATCAGGAAATCGTGGTGCGCCTGACCGACGAAGCCAAGGCCGCCGGCAATACCTCCCCCATCTGGCATTGCCGCACCCGCCCGCCGCTCTGTGAGACCATGGCGGATCTGGAGATTTTCGAGATCGGGCTTGAGACTGGCGCGCATGTGCATATCGCCCATTCGTCGCTGGCGCGCGGTTTTGAAATTGCCGAAGTGTTTCGCCGCATGGGCGGTAAGGCATCGGGCGAAGCCTGCCTGCAATATCTTTGCATGACGGAAGAAGACATCATCCGGCTTGAGGGCTTCGGTAAATGCAACCCGCCCTTCCGCACGGCGGATGAGGTGGAACGCATGTGGGGTGCCTTTGCCAAGGGGCAGGTCGCTTATGTTTCGACCGATCACGCGCCTTGGCCGCGGGATCGCAAAACCTATACGGGCGATATCTTCACCGTGGGTGCGGGGCTGACGGGGATGCAAAGCTTCGCGCCTGTGATGTTCACGCTATTGAAGCAGCGCGGTCTGTCACCCAGCCTGATGGCGCTTTACTGCGCCGAACGCCCGGCGCGCTTCCATGGGCTTTACCCGAAGAAGGGAGCCTTGCGCGTTGGCGCGGATGCCGATTTGCTGGTGATGGAAGAAGGTGATTTCACCTTTGATGCGCGCGACATTCAGGACCAGGAAGATGCCAAATGGTCGCCCTATGATGGCATGAAGGTGAAGGGCCGCGTTGCCGCCACCTGGCTGCGGGGCAAGCAGATTTGGGATGGCAAGCAGGTTTTAGCCAAACCCGGCGCCGGGCGCTTCGTGCCGCGTCAACACAAGGAAACCTATGTCGGGGAATAAGGAAAAGCCGCGCCCGGAAGGGCATTGGATCAAGCGCCAGCCGCGCCCTTCCAAGCCCGCCGCGCCGCCGCCTCGGCGCAAGCCCGGTCTGGGGCAGGCGATGATCGCGGGGTCGGTTGGCATTGTGCTTGGGATGTTGAATGCCGCCGCCACGGGGGCGGGAGGCTTGCCTGATCCCGTGCCGGCGATTGCCGCCGGCATTGGGCTTTGCATCGGCGCCATTGCAACCTGGAGGCTGTTTGGCGGCACGCGGCAGGATTTCCGGGATTTGTTTTTCTGAACCCTGGCTTGCCGCTGGGTATTGCTTGGCCCATGGAGGGCCTTCCATTTTCGCAGGGAGAAACGCGATGAATTCCGCAGATTATTATGTAAAGCACCTCGCGGTGGATTTGCCTTTGGCGACCGCTGATAAGATTGCTGATGTCACGCTGGCGACTGGCCGCGCGGCGGGCATGCTGCCGCTGACCGTGGTGGTG
>CAMCZJ010000202.1 GCA_945886995.1 Asaia bogorensis | reverse complement strand
GCATCGCGTGGCGGGTCAGCCGGCGTGATACGCGCTGCCACTTCGCCTTCAAAAACCCCTTCCGGGGCCAGGATTTCGGCCGGTTCCAGGCGCGCAAGCAGGGCCTGGACTTCGCCGCGTGGCAGGGTTTCCGTGCCAAAGGCGCCGGTCGAGACATCAAGCCAGGCGGCGCCGATCCGGTCTTCCAGGGGGGCGAGGGCCAAAAGCCAGGCTGGGCGCGCGGCTTCCAGCAGGGTTTCTTCCGTGACGGTGCCAGCCGTCACCAGCCGCGTGATGTCGCGCCGGATGGTCGGCGCCTTGCGCGCCTTGGCCTGTTCCGGCGTTTCCATCTGATCGCAAATGGCAACGCGAAAACCTTGGCGGATCAGCCGCGCCAGATAGCTTTCATGCGCATGGGCCGGCACGCCACACATGGCGATTTTCTGGCCGCGATGCTCACCCCTGAAAGAGAGCGCGATATTCAAGGCAGCGGCGGCGGCTTCGGCATCGGCGAAGAACAGCTCATAGAAATCGCCCATGCGGAAAAACACCAGCGCATCCGGATGGGTGGCCTTGGCGGTGAACCATTGGGCCATGGCCGGCGTGGCGCCGCTGGCATCGGGAATCGGGCCTAAGGGGGCTTGGGCGGGGGGCATGCCTGCGCAGGATACAGGCGGGGCGCGCCCAAGCCAAACCTTGGGCTGGCGCATTGGCGCTGAAGGTTCCAAACTCCCCGCAATAAGAACCAACCAGGGAGGAGGTTCCCATGACAGCTTCCGGTATTGGCCGCAGATCAATCCTGGCGATGGGGGCGGCGGCGGCACTACCCGCGCCGTCACTCGCGCAGGATATGCGTGCGCAGACGCTCCGCTTCGTGCCGCAGGCCAATCTGAGCGTGCTGGACCCGGTCTTCACCACGGCAACCGTGACCGCCAATCACGGCTGGCATGTCTTTGACACGCTTTTTGGCGTGGATGCGGAATTGAAGCCAAGGCCGCAAATGGCCGAAGGCGCTGAGGCCCTGGATGATGGCAAGCGCTGGCGCATTACGCTGCGCGTCGGTTTGCGTTTCCATGATGGGGAACCCGTGCGCGCCCGCGATTGCATCGCAAGCCTGAAGCGCTGGTGTGCGCGTGAGCCCTTCGGCCAATTGCTGGCGCGCCAGGTGGATGAATGGCGCGCGGTGGATGACCGCACCATCGAAATCCGCCTGAAGCGCGCCTTCCCCTTGTTGCTGGATGCGCTGGCCAAGCCGGATGCCGCCGTGCCCTTCATCATGCCCGAACGCCTGGCCGAGACTGATCCCAATCGCGGTGTCACGGAGATGATCGGATCGGGCCCTTATCGCTTCATCGCCGGCGAATATAACTCCGGCAGCCGCGTGGTGTATGAGAAGTTTGATGCCTATCAGCCGCGCCAGGAAGCGCCTTCCTGGACATCGGGCGCGAAAATTGCGCATTTCCGGCGCATTGAATGGCATATCCTGCCAGACCCCGCGACAGCGGCGGCGGCTTTGCAGAATGGCGAGGTTGATTGGTGGGAAAGGCCGCATCCGGATTTGCAGCCGCTGCTGGCCCGCGCGCGTGATGTGCGGCGCGAAGTGTCTGATACCGCCGGCCGCCTTGCCGTGCTGCGCATGAATAACCTGCACCCACCCTTTGATGATGCGCGCGTTCGCCGCGCTGTCCGGCTTTCGGTTTTGCAGGAAGATTACATGCGGGCATCGCGCGGGGATGATCGCACGGACTGGGCGCTCTGCCGCAGCCTTTGGCCGCGCCACACCCCCTATTACGAGGATTCGGGTGAGGCGATGATGCCGGGCGATCTGGACCGCGCCCGCGCCGCTTTGCGTGAAGCGGGCTATGCCAATCAGCGCGTTGTTGTGATCAATCCGACAGATTTTCCGGATATCGGGCCGCTTGGCCAGGTGACCGCCGATCGGCTGAAGCGGATCGGCATGAATATTGATTTGGCCGAGAGCGATTGGGGTACGGTGGTGCAGCGGCGGAGCAATCGCGAGACCGTGGATCGCGGTGGTTGGTCCATCCTGCATACCACCGGGGGTGCCACCGCCTGGGCCAATCCCGCCGTGTCCTTCCTGGTGCGTGGCCAGGGCACGGGTGGCTGGTTTGGCTGGTGGAAAAGTGATGAGGCGGAAGCGCTGGCCGAATCCTGGCTTTTCGCGCCGAATGAGGCCGAGCAAAAGCGGCTTGCGTCCCGCCTTGGGCGTTTGGCGCTGGAAGATGCGGCCTTCATCCCGCTTGGCCAATTCACGATCAGGACTGCTTTCCGGCGCAATATCACCGGGATTTTGCAGGGGTCATCGCCCTATCCCTGGAATGTCCGGCGGGTGTGAGGCACGATTTGCTGCGCCTGCGAAGCCAGGGGCTCGCGGCGCGGGCCACAACACGGCATGATGAGGCTGGTTTGAGGAGTAGTGACCAGAATGGATGACGCGAAAAAAACGCCGGTTGAAGATACGCGCACGGCGCGCGTCACCGCCGAAGAAGCGTTGGCGATGCACCGCGAAGGCCGGCCCGGTAAGCTTGAAATCCGGCTGACCAAGCCCTTGATCACGGCGCGGGATTTGAGCCTGGCCTATTCACCGGGCGTCGCGGAGCCTTGCCTACACATCCATCGTGACCCAAGCCTTGCCTATGACTACACGGCGAAGGGCAATTTCGTGGCCGTGATTTCCAATGGCACAGCCGTGCTGGGGCTTGGCAATCTGGGTGCACTTGCATCGAAGCCCGTGATGGAAGGCAAGGCCGCTTTGTTCAAGCGCTTTGCCGATGTGGATTCCATGGATCTTTGCGTGGATACGGAAGACCCTGACGCTTTCATCAATGCCGTGCGCTATTTGGGCCCAACCTTTGGCGGCATCAATCTGGAAGACATCAAGGCACCGGAATGCTTTGTGATTGAACAGCGCCTGCGCGAATTGATGGATATTCCGGTATTTCATGATGACCAGCATGGCACCGCGATTGTCGCCGCCGCCGGCCTGATCAATGCCTGCCATCTGACCGGGCGCGATTTGAAGACGACGAAGCTTGTCATCAATGGCGCGGGTGCGGCTTCCATTGCCTGTGCTGAGCTGGTGAAGGCCATGGGCATGCGGCCCGAAAACGTGATCCTGTGCGATACCAAGGGCGTGATCTGGCGTGGCCGTCAGGAAGGCATGAATCAGTGGAAGTCCGCCCATGCCGTGACCACTTCCGCGCGCACGCTGACGCAAGCCTTGGATGGCGCGGATGTGTTTTTCGGCCTTTCCGTGAAGGGCGCGCTGACGCCTGAGATGATCAGGGCCATGGCGCCGAAGCCGATCATTTTCGCCATGGCCAATCCCGATCCGGAAATCACGCCGGATGAGGCGCGTGCGGCGCGGCCCGATTGCATCATCGCGACCGGGCGTTCGGATTACCCGAACCAGGTCAATAATGTTCTGGGCTTTCCCTTTATCTTCCGTGGCGCCTTGGATGTGCGCGCTTCCACCATCAATGACGCGATGAAAATCGCCGCGGCTGAATCGCTCGCCATGCTGGCGCGGGAAGATGTGCCGGAAGAAGTCTCGGGCGCGGGTGCGGGCAAGGCGCTCCGCTTCGGCCCGGAATACATTATTCCCAACGCTTTCGATCCGCGGCTGATTTCACGCGTTTCACCAGCAGTCGCGAAGGCCGCGATGGATAGCGGGGTGGCGCGCAAGCCCTTGGCGGATCTGCAACGCTATGCGCGCGATTTGGCGAACCGGCTTGATGCAACCGTGGGCGCGCTGGAAGCCATTGCGGAAAGCGTGCGGCAGAACCCGAAGCGGGTGGTGTTTGCCGAAGGCGAGGAGGAAAAAGTGATTCGCGCCGCGATCGCCTTCCGCAATGCGGGCTATGGCACACCGGTATTGGTTGGACGGGAAGATCGTATTGAGGCGGTGGCCAATGCCATCGGCATTCCGCTGCCCGATGGCATTGAAATCCAGAATGCGCGGCTTTCGGATTCCACGCGGCGGTATGCGGAATTCCTTTATGAAAAGCGGCAGCGCGATGGCTTCCTGCAGCGTGATTGCCAGCGCCTGGTGAACCAGGACCGCAATGTCTTTGCCGCCTGCATGGTCGCAACCGGTGATGCGGATGCGGTGGTCACCGGCACCACGCGTTCCTATTCTGCCGCGCTTGAAGGCATCAGCATGGCGATAGACCCGGTGCCGGGGCGCGTCGCTTTCGGGGTTTCCATCATCATTTCACGTCAGGCGGGCACGGTGCTGGTTGCGGATACCGCCATTCATGAAAGGCCGGATGCAGCGACTTTGGCCGGCATAGCACGCGGTTCTGCCGCTGCGGCACGGCGCTTGGGGATGGAACCGCGCGTGGCCTTCCTTTCATTCTCCACCTTTGGTGATCCGCGCGGCACCATTCCCGGCAGTATTCGTGAAGCGGTGAAGCTGCTGACTGAACGTGGTGCTGATTTTGAATTCGATGGTGAAATGTCCGCCGATGTCGCGCTGGACCCAGCGCTGCGGGCCGCGCTTTATCCCTTCTGCCGCCTGACCGGGCCGGCCAATGTGCTGATCATGCCGGGTATTCACGCCGCGCATATCCTGACGCGCGCGGTGCCGCAGCTTACCAGCAGTACGGTGATCGGGCCGCTGCTGACCGGGCTTTCGCATTCGGCGCAAATCGTGCCGATGCAGGCGGGCGTCAATCAGATGGTGGATGTGGCCTGCTTGGCGGCGCATGCCGCCGTGCCGCGCGGTTAGGGGCGCGCGCTTTTCAGGCAGGCTGACGAATTTTGGGTGTGATGTGACGGAAAGAGACCAAGACCCATCGCATCACCCCGAACGGCTTGACCATTTTATGGCACGCGCCGCAGCGGCCTATTACGCGGCGCATGATCCATTTCAGGATTTCGCGACATCGCCGGAGATATCTCAGGCTTTTGGTGAATGTCTCGGGCTATGGGCGGCAGTCACCTGGCAGGCCATGGGCCGGCCTGATCCAGTGCTGCTGGTGGAATGCGGGCCCGGGCGCGGCAGCCTGATGGCGGATGCGCTACGCGCCATTGCCGAAATGATGCCGGATTTTCGCGCGGCCTTGCGCGTGCATCTGGTAGAAACATCACCGCGCTTGCGTGAAGCGCAGGCCGCGAAATTGGGTGATGCTGTGGCTGCCTGGCATGAGGATGTGGGCACACTGCCAGAAGCGCCCATGATCTTGCTGGCCAATGAGTTTCTGGATGCGTTGCCAATTCGGCAATTTGTTCGTCGCGGGGTCGCTTGGCGTGAACGCTTCGTTGCTGATGGTTCCTTTGTTGAAATGCCGAGCGATCTTGCCGCGCCCGAGGCCGCGCCCGAAGGTGCCGTGCGCGAAGTGAATGAAGCGGCACTTGGCTTCGCAGCTTGCCTTGGCGCGCGGCTTGCCCGCCATGGCGGCGCGGCTTTGCTGATTGATTACGGCCCAGCGGAAAGCGGCTTTGGCGATAGCTTGCAAGCCATGCGCGCGGGCCAGC
>CAMCZJ010000201.1 GCA_945886995.1 Asaia bogorensis | reverse complement strand
TTTCGCACTTCCCGTCGCGATGATCGCGGGGGGGCGGTTCAGACTCGCCTGGTGGATGGGCCTGGCTACCCCTGCCGGGCCTGTCTGCGTCTGGGCCAGCCGGGTGAGGCCATGCTTTTGGCATCCTGGGATTTGCCTCTGCCGCAGGGGCCTTATTGGACACCTTCGCCCGTGTTTCTGCATGCCCATGATTGCGGCGGGGCCGCGCTTGAAGATGCGCTGCCCGAAACCGTGCTGGTCAATAGCATCATCAGCCTGCGCCATTACGATGGAGCGGGCATGTGCCTTTACGATCTTGGCGTTGTCGTGCCGGGGGAGGAGGCGGAGGCAGCGCTGCGCGCGCGGATCGACGACCCGCGTGTGGCCTATGTCAATATCCACACCGCGCGGCCGGGATGCTGGCTGACGCGGGTTGAGAAAATCTGAAGCCAGGCGCTGCCCCGCGCTGGGCAGTTTTCTTCAGGGCTGTGCTATGGCCTTATGCAGCACAACAGATGAAGGAGAACCACCATGGCCCCTGAAATGATCCTGGTTGAAACCCACGGCAAAACCGGTCTGATCCGGCTGAACCGGCCGCAGGCGCTGAATGCGCTGTGTGATCAATTGATGATCGAACTCGGCACTGCCTTGCGCACTTTTGATAAGGACCCGGCGATTGCCGCCATTATCATCACCGGCAGCGAAAAGGCTTTCGCGGCGGGTGCTGATATCAAGGAAATGAAGGACCGGAATTTCCCCGGCGTCTATTTCAATGATTTTATCGGCGCCAATTGGGAAACGGTGCTGGAAATCCAAAAGCCCGTGATTGCTGCCGTATCCGGCTTTGCGCTTGGTGGTGGCTGCGAATTGGCGATGATGTGTGATTTGATCATCGCTGCCGATACGGCGAAATTCGGCCAGCCGGAAATCAACCTTGGGATTATTCCCGGTGCCGGCGGCACGCAGCGTCTGACGCGCGCCATCGGCAAATCCAAGGCCATGGAAATGGTGCTGACCGGGCGGATGATGAATGCCGAAGAAGCTGAACGCGCCAATCTGGTCTGCCGCGTTGTGCCGGCGGCGGAATTGATCGCGGAAGCGCTGAAGATTGGTGACAAGATCGCGGCCCTTTCCGGCCCTTCGGTCGCCATGGCGAAGGAAGCGGTCAATGCCGCCTTTGAAAGCAGCCTGACGGAAGGCGTGCGCACGGAACGGCGGCTTTTCCTTTCCCTGTTCGCGACCGCGGATCAGAAGGAAGGCATGGCGGCCTTTGCTGAAAAGCGGAAGGCCGCCTTCACGAATCAGTAAACGCGCCAGCCCCCGATTCTGGCTTGGCCGGAGCCGGGGGCGAAACCTTGGGTTGAATTCAAGTAAAGACTATTTTATCGCAAGTTTTACTTGGTAAATTTGAGTTAAAAATATCCCTTTGAAAAACAAAGAAATGATAAATTTCTTCATCTCGAGTTATTTTTTCTTAAAAAAATGATGGAAAAAACTCTTAAACTGAGTTAGTCTTCGATTAACCAAACGGAGACCAAGCCATGAGCGCTTCTGCCATTACCATCACTGAAGATCGCAAGATTGCCGAGGTTGTCGCCTTCCCGCAGAAGCCGCAGGACAGGCTCCGCATCGCGCTTCTCAAGCTTGATGATGCGCTGCGCGCCCAGGCCCGCGCCACCGCAGATTTCCGCGCCGCCATGGGCGACCTGAAAAGCAGGGTCGGTGGCATGCAGGCGGGCGTGCAATCCTACCGCGACGCGCTGGACCGCACCGCGTCTGAAATTGATCGCGCCGTGAAGAAGGCCAAGGAATTGCAGGAAACTGCCCAGCGCATGGTGCCGCAGGGCTGAAGCCTTTCCGGGCGGGCTTTATGCCCGCCCAACCGTTCTACAGCTTCACACTTTCCCAGACCCAGCCGCGCTTGGTGCGGTCCGCGGCTTGCCAGGCCTCGATCTGGTCCTTCAAGCGCATCGTCAGGGCGATATCATCAAGCCCCTCCAGCAGCGCATCGCGCTTGCGCGCATCAATACTGAAGGGGATTTCGGCACCTTCGGGCGTGACTACCATCTGGCGCACCAGATCAATCGCGGTATGGCGGGCCCCTTGGCTGCCTTCCGTCTCGGCGGCAATTTGCTTCACCACTTCCTCGGGCAATGCAATCGGCAGCAGGCCGTTCTGAAAGCAATTGTTGTGGAAAATGTCGCCAAAGCTTGGCGCAATGACGCAGCGAATACCCGCGCCCATCAGCGCCCAAACCGCACCTTCACGCGATGAACCGCAGCCGAAATTCGCACCGGCCAGCAGAATGGGCGCTTCCCGATAGGGCGCCTTGTTCAGCACGAAATCTGGGTTTTCCGAGCCATCGGCCAGAAGGCGCAAATTCTCGAAAGCATAGGGTCCAAGCCCGGTGCGCCCGGTGCCAACCAGGCGCTGGATGCGGATGATCAAATCTGTATCCACATTGGCGCGCATCAAGGGTGCGGCGGGGCCAGAGAGTTTGGTGAATTTTTCCATGATACCCGTCCCCTTACGCGGCGAAGTGCCGCACATCGGCAATGGCGCCCGCCAGTGCCGCCGCCGCCGCCATGGCCGGAGAGGCCAAATGCGTCCGCGCCCCTGGCCCCTGCCGCCCGACAAAATTGCGGTTGGAGGTTGAGACGCAGCGCGCACCAGGCGGGACGGCTTCGCCATTTGCGGCGACACATAACGCGCAGCCGGGTTCGCGCCATTCAAAGCCTGCGGCGGTGAAGGCAGCATCCAACCCTTCGGCTTCGGCTTCCTTCTTCACGCGTTCCGAACCAGGCACCACCCAGGCGGTGACATGCGGCGCCACTTTCCGCCCGCGCAGTACGGCGGCGGCAGCGCGCAAATCCTCGATCCGCGAATTGGTGCAGGAACCGATGAAAACCCAATCAATCTTCGTGCCCGCAATCGGCTGGCCGGGCTTCAGGTCCATATAGGCCAAGGCAACCTCATAAGCGGCGCGGCGGATTGGGTCAGGCGCTGAAGCCGGGTCCGGCACATGGCCCGTGACGGGCAGCACCTGTTCCGGGCTGGTGCCCCAGGTGATTTGCGGCGCGATATCCGCCATGGAAATCACCAGATCGGAATCGAAGACCGCATCGGCATCACTTGGCAGGCTGCGCCAATGGCTGATGGCCGCATCCCAGGCCGCGCCCTTGGGCGCGAAGCGCCGGCCAGCGAGCCATTCATAAGTGACATCATCGGGCGCCACCATGCCCATCTTGGCGCCCATTTCGATGGAAAGATTACAAAGCGTGAGGCGCCCTTCGACAGAAAGGGCGCGCACGGCGGAACCCGCATATTCCACCGCATAGCCTGTGCCTGCGCCAGTGCCGAAACGGCCAATGGCATGCAGGATCATGTCCTTCGGCGTGACACCTGCTGGAGCCGCACCTTCAAAGCGAATGCGCATGCGCTTTGGCTTTTTCTGCGGCAGGGTTTGCGTGGCCAACACATGGCGCAATTCCGATGCACCAATACCAAAGGCCAGCGCGCCAAGCCCGCCATTGGTGCAGGTATGGCTATCACCACAAACCAGCGTGGTGCCGGGCAGCACAATGCCAAGTTCCGGCCCCATCACATGCACAATGCCATTGCCATCCTGGCCAAGATCAAAAAGCCGGACGCCGGTTTCAGCGGCGCGCTTGCGCAAACCTGCGATCAGCTCACCACCTTTTGGGAAGCTTTCCGCCGTGCGCCCGGGAGATGTCGCCACCGCGTGATCAGGTGTTGCGAAGGCAAGTTCGGGATGCGGCACCGCGTAACCCGCTTCCCCCACTTCGCGCAGCGCCCGCCCACCCGAGAGATCATGCAGCAGCACGCGGTCGCAATGCAGCAGCGACCAGCCGGAACCGAGATCGGCGATCACATGCGGGTCCCAAATCCTGTCGAATAGCGTTGCGGCCATGTGCTTCCCCTGATTCTTGACTTGGGCGCCATCCGCGCCGCACCGTCTAATCCTATCACGCCGCGCCAAAGATGCGCGGTCAAGCTGGGGGAGGGGTGAGATGGCGCGGATCACGCGGCGCGGGCTGGCGGGCTTGGGTGTAGCGGCGCCTTTTCTGGCGCGTTCCGGCTTTGCGCAGGGCAACTATCCGGATCGGCCTGTGCGCATGATTGTGCCCTATAGCGCCGGGGGTGTGGCGGATACCATTGCGCGTATCATTCAGCCGAAAGTGGCGGAACATCTCGGCCAATCCTTCATTATCGAAAACCGCACCGGCGCATCGGGTTCCATCGGCGCCATGGCCGTGGCGCAAAGCCCCGCCGATGGCCATACGTTTCTGTTTGAAGGTGCGACCTTCGCGACGCTGCCGCTGGTGAGCCGCAGCCTGCCGATTGACTATACTGCGGCCTTCATTCCCGTCGTGCAGGTCACCACGCAACCCTATATGCTGGGCGTGCGCGCAGGCTTCCCGGCGCGCGATCTGGCGGAATTTGTGGCGGAAGCAAAGCGCCGCCCTGGGGAGATCACCTATGGCACGCCGGGTGTGGCGCATATCGGCCATTTCATGGGTGAATTGCTGCAATTGATGGCCGGCATCAAGCTGGAACATATCCCCTATCGCGGCGGGGCTGATGTGGCGCGCGAATTGGCGGGGGGCAGGTTGGATGCGGGCATCATCTCCTATTCCAGCCTTCGTCCGGCGGTGGAGCGCGGCACCACCTTGCTGGCCAGCACCGCTGCCGAAAGGCAGGCCAGCCTTCGGCAAATTCCCGTGATGGCAGAAACCTATCCGGGTTATGATCTGGTGTCCTGGACTGGCTGCTTTGCGCCTGCCGGCACGCCGGAGGTGGTGCAGAATCGCTTTGTCGCTGCCATTCATCATGCGTTGAAGGACCCGGCGATTCAGGCGCGGCTGGAAGCGACCGGGGCGGATTCTGTGATTTCCTCCCCCGCCGCCTATCAGGCCGTGATCGCCAAGGACCGCGAAGTGGCACGGCGCATTGTGGCGGCCACTGGGCTTTCGATCAGTTGATGCGCGTGATTGACTGAAGCCACCCCGGCAATATGGCATTGGAGTAGCCGATGAACCCCTTTCCCGATCTGCAAGCCTTTAAGGTAAACATCATTGATCATGTGGCGACCGTGATGATCACGCGCCCGCCGGTGAATGCGCAAAACAGCGCCTTTCGTGATGAAATCACGCGCATCTTCGATGCTTTCCATGAAATGCCTGAAGTGCGTGCTGTGGTGCTGACCGGCGAAGGGCGCAATTTTTCTGCCGGCGCCGATTTGAAGGACAGGCCGGATGTCTCGCGCCCCGGCGCTTTCCCGCGCCATAACCGCCTGGTGCGCGCCGGCTTTGATTGCGTCATGGAATGCGGCAAGCCAGTGATTGCTGCCGTGAATGGTGCTGCCATTGGCGCGGGCTGCGTGCTGGCCTTGGTCTGCGACATTATCGTAGTTGCCGAAGACAGTTTCATGTCCATGACGGAGGTTGAGGTTGGGCTCGCGGGTGGCGTGCGCCATGTGCTGCGCCA
>CAMCZJ010000200.1 GCA_945886995.1 Asaia bogorensis | reverse complement strand
CCCATTGCGTCAGCCCCCCCAACACGCCGATGAAACGCACCGGCCCTGTTCCGCCATGGGCAAAATGCAGATTGAGAATGGGCGCATGGCGTTCCGGCACGCGCAGCTTGGGGATCAGCCGCCCAACTTCCCAAGGCGGCAGCGCCAGTACAATCTGATCGCGCGGATCGAGCGATATGCTGTCCTCACCAAAATGCAGCGCAATGATGCGCCCTTCCGCTTCCGTCATGGCGCGCAGCCTGACGCCAAAACGGGTGTTGACGCCTGCCTTTTGCAGCTTGTGCAAGGCAGGTGCGATCAAATCCGGCCCGAGCCCTTCCCGCGCCACCAGCACCGCGCCCGCACCTGGCAGCCCAAGCCGGCGCAACACGACACCAAGCCGCGCGGAAGATGCCTCATGCCCCGGCGTATTCAGCGCCGCGACGGTGAGTGGCTCAATCAGCGCCCGATACAGCGCGGGATGCGCCGCCATCACTTCCGCGACGGGCCGATCCCCAATGGGCAAGGCAAGGCGCAGCAGCGTGGCAAAGGCGGATGCGCTCAAGCCCGGCGGACGTTTGCCCGGGTCGCGCCAATCAAGCGGGCTTGCCGCGATGCGCCTTGCGCTGCCATCGGCCAAATCGAAAACGGGTAAGCCTTCCGGTTCCGCTTCCACCCAGCCTTCGCGCGCGCCGATATCGGCAAGGAAGCGAAGCGCGGCGCGATTGGCGCCCATCAGCGCATGGGTGCCGTTATCCGTGCCATCGGGCAAAGCGCGGCAGCGCCCGCCGGCCACAGGCGTTGCTTCATGCAGCATCACGGTGCGGCCACGCTGTGCAAGCCTGAGCGCCGCCGCCAAACCCGCGACACCTGCGCCAATGACATGGCATGTGGCGGTACTGCTCACGCGCGGCTGGCGTTTGCTTGCGGGACGGGCGCGATGCCCAACGCATAGGCCGCCATGCGCAGCTTCTCAGCGCGCGTGAGCCGCGGGCGTGGCCGAGGCAGGCCAAAGCCGCGCGCCATCAGGCGTTCAAACAGCCGCTGATAGCCCCACATCATGATACGCGCCGGCAAAAGCGCGCGTTGATCCAAATGGTGCAGCTCTGCCGCGGCCTGCGCAAAGCCTGCTTCGGCCTGCTGCGCCAAATGCGCTGCCGCCCGCGCAAAACCTGGGCTTGCAATCAGCGTGGCAGCCGGCGCATCGGCCACGCCTTCGGCCGCCAGCAGATCAAGCGGCAGATAGACGCGATCTCGCAGCGCATCCTCATCCAAATCACGCAGGATATTCACCAATTGCAGCGTGCGCCCCAGGCCTAGGCCAAAATCGGCTGCTTCCGGCGCGCCAAAAATACGCACCGCCATGGCACCGACACTGCCGGCGACCCGGCGGCAATAAAGGTTCAGCGCTTCGGTATCGGCAATGCGCAGGCTGGGTGTGGAATCGGTTTCCATCCCCGCGATCATCGCTTCGCATTCTTCAATGGGAAGGGCGAAGGCGCTGCGTGCCTGCGCCAATTCGCGCGAAAGCGCACAATCCGGCGCGCGGAGCTTGCCGCGCCAATCAGCCAGGAAGCGGCGCTTTTCCGCTTCCGGCATGGCGCCATCGGCAATGTCATCCACCGCGCGGCAAAAGGCATATACTGCCCAAAGCGCGCGGCGCCTTTCGCCCTTCAGCGCCGACATGCCGCGCGCAAAGGAAGACCCCGCACGCCCAACCCGCGCACTGACCAAAGCCGCATCGCTTGGCCCGGTGCCGAGTGCCGCGCGAAAGCCATGCAGGAAATCAAGCCGCGATAACGCAACACGTCCCAAAACCGGATCTGCCGCGCGCAGCCGTGCAAGCAGCCGCCGCGCCAGTGCAATCGTCATCGCACTTTCGCGCGCAAGCCGCTTGGCCGAGAGCAACCGCGGCAGTGCAGCGGCGGCATCCAGCCTTTCCTCTACTTGATCGAGCGCAGCATCCAGCACGGCGCGCCGCGCTTCAGTATTGGTGGGGTCGAAGAAGCGCGCCTCACCGCCGGCCAAGCCCATCCAGGCTTCGGGCAGATAGACGCGCCCGATATCGCGCCGATCCGGTACCAGATCCTGCAGATGATTGAGGATTTGCAAAGCGGTGCAGAGCGCATCCGCCGCTGCCAGGGCTTCGGGCTTAGTTTCGTTATGCAAGCGCAGCAACATGCGCCCCACGGGATTGGCTGACCGCGCGCAGTAATCTTCCAAAGCCGCCCAATCCGCATAACGCGCCTGCGTCGCATCCTGCCGAAAGGCAGAGAGCATCAACCGCGCTTCATCTGTACCGCTGCCAGCGCCATGCAATGCCGTAGCGGCGGGTTCATCAGTGGCAGGATCATCCAGCGCCGCCTCAAGCACAACCAGGCGGCGCAGCTTTTCCGGTGGGTCTAGCGCCGGATCATCGGCAATATCATCAGCGGTGCGCACAAAGCGGTAAAACCCCATCACCTTGGGGCGCATCTCCGGCGCTAATAACCGGGACGCAACCGGAAAATTCTCAGACCCCGCGCTTCGCGTTGGCGCGCGGGAAGCGGCGCTTTGCGTCGGCGCGCCGGAGGCTGCGCTTTCAGAAATCATGCCGCGCCGCTGGCGGAATAGGCGCGACCCTTCCAGCCGGCAGGGCGCCCGATCAACACGCGCACCAGCGCAGTCCATTGAATGGCGAGCCCGACCAGCACGGCGAATGGATGCAGCGGCACGGTCCACCAGGCTTCGCGGGCTTTGAAGGTGATGGCAGCGCGCAACGCAAAGACCAGCGAAATAGCCAAGCCTGCCTGCCATTCCGGTAGCAGAAAGAAGGGCCAGATATGCGCGCCGGCCAGAAGCGTGGTCCAAATCGGCAGGCCAACGGGCGTTGCCATGCCTTCATGCGCATTCTTGATGAAGCCATTCCAGCTTGCCCGCAGCCCATCATACATGCGGCATTCGGCAAGCGTCGCGCCTTCCACCATTTCCGTGCGCAAACCCGCACCCCGCAGCTTGCGCGCAAGCTGCAATCCATCATGAAGCGACCCACGGATTGCCCCGTGCCCACCAAGGGCTTCGTAAGCGCCACGCTCAAACAGGATCAATTGCCCGCAAGCGGCGCCAAGTTCCGCACGTTCAGTCTCAGCCCGCCCACCGCCTGGCAGATAGCCGATCAGCAGCAGGTTGATCATGGGCACAGTCAGCGCTTCACCCAAGGTGCCGATAATCTGGCGCGGCACGCCCGTTACCATGGCAAGCTTCTGCCGCGCGGCATGGCCGCACATGGCAGCCGCGGCATCACGCGCCAGCCGCACATCGGCATCAATGAACAGGAAATGCGTCCCCCGCGCCGCTTCCGCCAGCCGCGCACAGGCATGCACCTTGCCGGTCCAACCTTGCGGCAGCGGCGGGCAGGCCAGCAGGCGCACCCGCGCATCACGCGCCGCATAAGCATTCACAATCGCTGCCGTGCGATCGCTCGACCCATCATCCATCACCAGCACTTCAATCGCGACACCCTGCTGCGCGAGTGCGGCATCAAGGCAGGTGCTGATATGCGCTTCCTCATTCCGCGCCGGGATCAGGATGGACACCAGCGCATCCTTGGGCGCCGGCCCGCGCGCCTTCGCCATGCGGCGGAGGTTATCTATCGCGAACCCAATCGGTAACAGCGCCAAGGCAAGCGCAATCCAGGGCAGGAAATCTGTCATGGCGCTGTCTCCGCGCGTTGTTCATGTCGGGGGTCGAAGCGTTCACCGCGCAGCAGCGCCTTGGCGCGGCGCCAGGCTTGATAAATGCCGCCCATGCCTTCCCGCCCCTGTACCAGGGTTTGAAAGGCCGCGGGATCGCGCGCAATGGCATCTGCGCTGAGCTTTTCCATCACGCCTGCCAAGGCATCGGAAAGCATGGCGCTACGCGCCTCACGCGGGGCTTCCAGCAGCGTCGCAGCCGGAATGGGCGCACCAAAAGCGGCCAGCATTTCCGCCTTGCGCTCGCTCCAGAACGGGTAATCCAGCGCAAGCGGCACAAACACCGCATCGGGCGCGATTTCCGGCAGGCGGATCATGCCAGGCGCAATCGGCACGGGCCGTTCGCGCGGGTCACTGAAGCGCCCCGGCGCATTGATCCAAAGAATATGCGCGGGATTGGCCAGCACCTTTTCCACCACGCGTAAGAAGGCAATTGATCCGCGCGCCGAGCCGATTTCAATGCCGAAAACGCCAAGCCGCGTCATGAAGCGATATTTCTCAATGGCCTTTGCATCCATCGGCGTGAATAACGGCCGATGCGGCAAAAGCCGGCGATAGAGCAGCATGAAAGCAACGCCATCCCACCAGGATGGATGATTGGCGAAGATCACCACAGGCTTGCCTTCCGGCAATTCCGGCAGGCCCCAGCGCGCCACGCGCAGCGCGCGCATATGTTTGGCGAAGAAGCGCGTGAACATGAAATCAAAAAAATCCAGATGGCGCGCCGAACGCAGCGCCACCGGATCAGGCACTTGTTTTACGTGCTGTGTCGTCATTCCGCCGCGGCTGGCAGATCGGCCTCTCGCCTTCCGGCCAATTCCGCTTCGGGGGACATGCCGCGCCCGCCAAGATCACGGTCCAAAGCATCGGCTGCGATCCAGCCGGACATCATCACCATCGGCATGCCCGGGCCCGGATGCGCCGCGCCGCCGGCCAAATAGAGACCCTTGATCGCCTTGCTGCGATTGCTCGGCTTGAAGGCGCCGGTGAAGGAACCATGCGATGCCAGGCCATAAATCGCGCCATTCAGCACCTTGTAGCGGTTATGGATATCCACCGGCGTCAATTGGCTTTCGCAGACGATGCGGCTTTCGATATCTTCCAGCCCTGCCGTGTGCTTCAGCTTATCCAGGATTTTTTGGCGATAGGCCGGGAACATCTTGGACCAATCATGATGCGGGCGAAGATAGGGCGTATGCACCAGCACATAAAGCGCTTCCCCACCTTCCGGCGCGACCGAAGGATCAGTGCCGGATGGCGCGGCCAGATAGGCCGTCGGGTCCGGCGCCGGTTCGCCCTTGCGGTAGATGGCATCGAATTCTTCTTCCGCATCGCGGGAGAAGACGAAATCATGATGCGCCAAATGTTCGTAACGGCGATTAAGCCCGAGATAGAGCACCACACCGGAACAGGCCGGTTCATACTTCTTGGCGTACCGTTGGGAAGCATTGCCCTTCACCAATTCCGTATAGGTGCGAATCGCATCCATGTTCGAAATCAGCGCATCGCAGGCAATGCGTTCGCCATTGGCGGTGACACTGCGCACCGCGCCGCCCACGATCTCAATATCCGTCACCTCGGCATTGGTGCGCAGATCAGCCCCAAGCGAGGCCGCGAGGTTCGCGAGCCCTTCCGCCGTGGCGCGCGTACCGCCCACGGGATACCAAACACCTTCGGATGCCTGCATATCGCCAATGCTGCACAGCACCGCCGGTGCCAAATAGGGGCTCGAACCGACATATTGCGTGAAGTGATCCAGCATTTGCGCCAATTGCTCATT
>CAMCZJ010000199.1 GCA_945886995.1 Asaia bogorensis | reverse complement strand
CGCCAGATGGCGAGGGGCGATTTGGCGGTCAGCGGCAAAGTGACGTGCCTGGCGCCCAGCGCTTCCAGCGCCGGCACCAACTCCCCGCCCGCAGAAGCGACAATGGCGCGGAAGCCGGCGGCGATTTGTGCTTCGGCAATCTCCAACGTGCCGCGCTCTACCCCGCCCGAACGGAGCGCGGGCAGCACTTGCAACAGGGCGGGGGGAGGGGCGGACATGGCGCAGGGTTAGCGCGGAATGGCGCGAAGGGCGACCTCTGGCGGGGCGATACCCCTTGCAGGCGGCGCGCGGCTTCGGCATTTGGGGGGCGTGACCCTGTATTACGCCGCCATGGTGCTGCTTTCGATCGGCGCCTTCATCCATTCCAAAAGCCCGGCGCCTGAAATGCGCCCGGCTTCCGAAGCCGCGTCCGAGGCTTGGCGCTGGCTGGCGCGGGCCACGCTGGTCGCCTGGGTGGCGCTGATTGTCTGGGGGTTCCGGGAATTGCACTGGTCCCAGCCGGTGGCGGCGGTGATGGTATCCTTGGTTGGCAATGGGGTGATTGCCATGCGCGGCCCGCGCAATGCCTGGCCGATGCTGTCCATGCTGTTCTGCGCGCTGGGCTTGGCGGCGGCAGCCATTATCCTGATCGAGGGGCTGGGCCCTACAGGTTAACCCGCCGGGATAAGTTTCACGCGGCGGCCATCCACCCCAAGCGCCAATTTGCCGGAACGCAGCGCCAGCGCGGCGTCGCCGAAAACCTCTCGCCGCCAGCCATGCAGCGCCGGCATATCGTCCTGCCCCGTGGCCAGCTTTTCCAAATCATCGCTGGAAGCGAGCAGGCGGGGCGCCACGTCATGCTCCTCGGATTTGGCGGCCAGCAGCACCTTGAGCAGCGCAATCAGCGCCGGGGAAGCCGGCAGGCCGGGCCTATCCTTCTGCAATTGGGGCAATTCTTCTTCGCGCAAAGCACGGGCCTGCCGGATGGCGGCAAGCAAGCCCTCACCGCTTTTGCCTTTTGCGAAGTTTTCCGAAATGCCACGCGCGCGGGCCAATTCCCCGGCGCCATCGGGCATGGTGGCAGCGATTTCGAGTAGCGTATCATCCTTCACCAGCCGCTGGCGCGGGATATTGATGCGCTGGGCTTCGCGTTCCCGCCAGGCGGCAATGGCGCGCAAAACGCCCAGAAACCGCCGGTTGGAGGTGCGCGGGCGGAGCTTTTCCCAGGCCGTATCGGGGTCAGTCAAATAGGTGGCGGGGTCGGCCAGCGCGCCCATTTCCTGCCCCACCCAGTCAATCCGGCCCTCCCTTTCGAGGCGCAAGGTGAGGGAGACGAAAATCTTGCGCAAATGCGTCACATCCGCCGCCGCATAGGCCAATTGGCTTTCGGAAAGCGGCCGGGCCGCCCAATCGCTGAAGCGATGGGCCTTATCAATCTGCACCCCGGCAAGCGACCGGCAGAGCGAATCATAGGATGCCTGATCGCCAAACCCAGCCACCATGGCGGCGATTTGCGTATCGAAAATCGGGTGGGGCACGGCGCCGAATTTCAGCAGAAAGATTTCCACATCCTGCCGGGCGGCGTGGAAGACCTTCACGACATGGGGCTGCGCCATCAATTCGCCGAGGGGGCCAAGATCAAGCCCCGGCGCCAGGGCATCCACCAGCGCAACCTCATGCTGGCCGGCCAATTGGACCAGGCAGAGCTCTGGCCAATAGGTGCGTTCACGCATGAATTCAGTATCCACGGTGACGAAGGGCTCATGCTTCAGCCTGTCGCAAAGCGCGGCGAGGCTGCCTGTATCGGTGATCAGGGCGGGGTTTTGGTCGGCTGCCGGGGCGGCATGGCGGCGGTTCATGGGACGTTCCATACAGGGGCGCCGGCCCTCGGGAAAGCGGTGGGGTTGACAGAAACCACGCCCTGGGGCGCTTTCCCCCGCCTTTCCGCCACTTAGGATGAATTTTCGCCATGCATGCCTATCGTACCCATCATTGCGGCGCGCTCCGCGCCACCGATGCCGGCTCCACCGCGCGGCTTTCCGGCTGGGTGCATCGTAAGCGCGACCATGGTGGCTTGTTGTTCATTGATTTGCGCGACCATTACGGCATGACGCAATGCGTGGTGGCGCAGGGTTCGCCCGTGCTGAAACTGCTGGAAGAACTGCGCCCCGAAAGCGTGATTACGGTCACGGGCGATGTGGTGCCGCGCGAAGCGGGCACGGTGAATGCCAAGCTGCCGACAGGCGCGATTGAGCTTCGCGTGCGCGACGTGGAGGTGCAATCATCGGCCGAAGTGCTGCCGATTCAGGTGGCTGGTGAGGCCGAATTCCCCGAGGAACTCCGCCTGCGTTATCGCTTTTTGGATCTGCGTCGGGAAAGGCAGCATCGCAATTTGATGCTGCGGAGCCAAGTGATTTCTTCCATTCGCCGCCGGATGATTGATCAGGGTTTCACCGAATTCCAAACCCCGATCCTGACTGCTTCCAGCCCCGAAGGTGCGCGCGACTTTCTGGTGCCCGCACGCCTGCATCCGGGCAAGTTCTACGCCCTGCCGCAGGCGCCGCAGCAATTCAAGCAGCTATGCATGGTGGCGGGGTTTGATCGCTACTTCCAAATCGCGCCCTGCTTTCGTGATGAGGCTTCGCGCGCGGATCGGTCCCCGGGTGAATTCTATCAGCTTGATTTCGAAATGTCCTTCGTGACGCAGGAAGATGTCTTCGCGGCGATTGAGCCCGTGCTGGCCGGCGTGTTTGAGGAATTTGCCGATTGGTCGGGCACGAAGCGTGCTGTGACGCCGGCACCCTTCCCGCGCATCCCGTATCAGCAGGCGATGCTGGAATATGGTTCGGACAAGCCGGATTTGCGCAACCCGATCAAAATTACCGATGTCAGCGCGCATTTCGCGGGTGGCGGCTTTGGATTGTTTGCGAAGGTGACTGCTTCGGGCGGTGTGGTGCGCGCGATTCCGGCGCCGGGGGCTGCGGGCCGTCCGCGGTCCTTCTTTGATGGGCTGAATGAATGGGCGCGCGCGGAAGGCCAGGGCGGGCTTGGCTATATCGCTTGGGATGCCGATGGCGCGAAGGGGCCGATTGCCAAGAACCTTGAAGCAGATCGCGTGGCGGCCATTGCCGCCGCTTGCGGGCTTGGTGCCGGTGATGCCGTTTTCTTTGTGGCGAATAAGGCAGCGGAGGCCGGGAAATTCTCCGGCGCCGTGCGCAACCGTGTTGGGCGTGATCTGGGCTTGCTCGAAGAAAACGCCTTCCGATTCTGCTGGGTGACGGATTTCCCGATGTATGAACGGAATGAAGACACCGGCCAGATCGAATTCAGCCACAACCCCTTCTCCATGCCGCAGGGCGGGCTGGAAGCGCTGAATTCCATGGACCCCTTGGATATCAAGGCCTTCCAATACGACATCGTCTGCAACGGGATTGAGCTTTCCTCAGGCGCCATCCGCAATCATCGCCCGGATATCATGATCCGCGCTTTTGAAATTGCAGGCTATCCGGCGGAGGAAGTGGAGCATCGCTTCGGCGGCATGCTGAATGCCTTCCGTTATGGCGCGCCGCCGCATGGTGGCTCGGCGCCCGGCATTGACCGGATTGTGATGCTGATCGCCGATGAACCTGCGATCCGTGAGGTGATCCTGTTCCCCATGAACCAGCAGGCCGAGGATTTGATGATGGGCGCCCCGGCCCCGGTGCCGCCAGAACGGCTCAAGGAATTGCACATCAAGTTGGATCTGCCGCCGGTGAAGGGTAGCAAGCCGGGCTGATCCGCAGCCGCAAAATTTTATTGTGAAAGATCAATTCTGATCCGCCGGAATCGGCTATATCAGACGAAAGCGGCCTCTGCCGCCCGGAGTATCCGATGCGGTTTTCTGCCCTGCTGGCCCTTGCGCTGATCCTGCCCGCCACCCCTGGCCTGACCCAGGGGGCGAAGGATGCGCCGGCTGCCACCGCGCCGCTCGCGCCACTCACGGCGCGTGCGCTGGCCTCCCACCGCGGCATCTAAGCGCTGACGCTGGATCGCGCGCGGGAGAATGCGGCCATTGTCGATGTCTCTGGCGCGATGCTATTTGAAATAATTGACGCCTGCGAAAGCTGGGCGTCGCGCCAGCGCTTCACCATGACGCTGCGCAACCGCGAAGGCACAGAACTTGAAACAGGTTCTGATTACGCCACGCTGGAATCCATGGATGGCCGGAATTTGCGTTTCAGCCTGACGCATATGAGGCAAGGCGCTGTCAGCAGTCGCGTGGTCGGCCAGGCGGAGCTGACTGCGGATGGCAGCGGTGTCGCGCGCTACAGCGAACCGGAAGTGAAGGAACTGCCCATCCCAGCCGGCACGCTTTTGCCCAATACCCATACCATCGCCACGCTGAATGCCGCCCGCGCCGGCCAACGCCTGCTGGTCGCGCCGATTTTCGATGGCACCACCGCTGATGGCGCGCAGCAAACCACAACGGTGATGTCGCCCTGGCAGGGGCCTCAGCCCGTGCCCGAAGCGCCGAGCCTTTCCACGCTTGGATCATCCCGCATGCGGATTGCCTTTTTCGAACCCGATGGTGAACAAGCGGGCGGCGCGCGCACACCAACCTATGAAGTCTCGCTCCGCTATTTCGAAAATGGTGTGGCGGATGACATGATCATGGATTTCGGCGATTTCACCGTGCGCGCCAAGCTGATGAAGCTGGAAGACGCGCCCGGCGGTTGTTAAGCCCGCCGCAGATTCCAAAGGAAGGGGTTCGGCCCTTGCAGCACGCCCGTCAGGTCGCGCCGGAAAGCGGTGCGTAGCCGGAATAAACCAGTCGGCGCGAAGGGCAGCGATTCCCAAGTGATTTCCTGCAAGCGGCGCATCGCGGCATCCTGCCCAGCCTGATCATTTGCATTGATCCAGGCTTCCACCTGCGCTTCGGCTTCCGCATCGCTCGGCCAGCCAGGCCAGGCGGCTTGCCCATTCATGCGAATGGCGAAGCTCACGGCGGGATTGGCGATGGTCGCTGCCGGGCCATTGGTATTGTGCAAATGCCAGCCACCCTGCGCCGGCGGATTGCGATTGGCGCGCCGCGCCAGAATGGTGGCCCAATCTGCTTCAATCGGCTGGATATTCACGCCAAGCTTGCGCATGAGCTCCACCGTCAGGCGTCCTTGCTGCGTCACGGCGGGAAAGTCGCTCGGGTTGATGTGGATGATGGGCTCGCCACTATAGCCCGCATCGCGCAACGCAGCGCGGGCGCGTTCCATGGCCGCTTCGCCGCGCGCGGCGGGCGGGAATTCCACCACGCCTGGCAGGCCGCAAGGGAACATGGCGTGGCATTCCTGCCAGTCACCTTGCAGCGCCACCGCCGACATGAAATCCGATTGCTCAATCACATCGCGAATGGCGCGGCGCACGCGCACATCATTGAAAGGCGCGTGCAGATGATTGAAGCGCAGGAAACCGAGAAACCCATTCGGGTCATAAATCTGGGTTTGCGTATTGCGGTCCCGTTCCAGCACAGGCACCAAATCCGGCAGGGGGT
>CAMCZJ010000198.1 GCA_945886995.1 Asaia bogorensis | reverse complement strand
GCTTCGGCCAGTGCCTCGGCTTCCATCCATGCGGCATCCCGCCAGGAAGTGCCAGGGATTTCCAGCATCCCACCCAATAGCCCACGCGGCGGGCGGCGCCTTAGCCAAACCTGGCCCTCTGCATCCGTCAGCAGAAAATGCACGCCATGGCGCGTCGGGCGCTCAGGCTTTGGCGCCTTGCGCGGCAGGGCTTCCGTGAGGCCAAGTTTTTGCGCCTGACAGGTCTTCTGCCAGGGGCAAAGCGCACAGGCAGGCTTGCGCGGCGTGCAAATCCCCGCCCCCAGATCAAACAAGGCCTGGGTGAAATCGCCGGGTCGGGCTCGGGCGGCCTGATCGGCCAGAAATCCTTGAGCGAGCGCATCAAGCCGGGGCTTGGCGCCGGGCAGCGCTTCCTCCACCGCGAAAATCCGCGCGGTGACGCGTTCCACATTGCCATCCAGCGGCACCACGGGCGCATTGAAGGCAATGGCGGCGATGGCGGCGGCGGTATAGGGGCCAATGCCAGGCAGGGCCGCCAGGCCCGCGCGCGTTTCAGGAAATCCGCCCAAAGCCAGGATTTCTTGCGCCGCCGCGTGCAGGTTCCGCGCCCGGGCATAATAGCCAAGCCCGGCCCATTCCGCCGCCACATCCCCCCACGGTGCATGCGCCAAAGCGGCCAAATCCGGGAAGCGCGCCAGAAAACGTGAAAAGCGCGGCCCTACCGTTGCCACGGTTGTTTGTTGCAACATGATCTCCGAAAGCCACACATGATATGGCGCTGCACGCTCCCCCGGCGGGGCGCGCCATGGCAGGATGCGGCGGTGCCTGTCATACCAGTGCAGCAGATCGGCGGCGGAAGGGGGTTTCACGGCATGTCCCGGAATGAGGATGAAAGGCGGTTTTTCGGGGGGCCAAGACCTCTCGGCGCCCTGATTCCAGCCCTGACGCGCCCGGCCTTCAAACGCAAGAGCCCCGCCGCCGCGCAGATCATGGCGGATTGGCCGGCCTTGGTCGGCCCGGCTTTGGCCGCCGTGACCCAGCCGCTGCGGTTGACTTCCGGCAGCCTCACCATCGCCTGTTCAGGGCCGATTGCCCTGGAACTCAGCCATTTGGCGCCCGAGTTGATGGCCCGGATCAATGGCGGGCTGGGGCGTGTGGCGGTGGAGCGGCTCCGCTTTGTCCAGGGGGCGGCGCCGGCACGCAGCAGCAGCAAACCCGCCCTGCCGCCCCGCCCCGTGGCGCTGCCCGCCCGAGTCGCGACCGCCTTGGAAGGGTTACCCACAGGGGATTTGCGTGAGGCGCTGGAAAGATTGGCGCGCGGCGTCTATCGAAAACAAGGCTGAAGGGGGCCGAGTCGCCCCTTGCCAGTCAGATCGGCCCGGGCGCTTCCCCCCGAAAAGGCGCGCCGGGTCCGAAGGAGAGAAATTGATGCCTGATCGTCGTTTGCTGTTGGGTGGCGCGGCTATTGTGGTTTTGGGCGGCGGGTTCGCGGCGTGGCGATGGCTGGCAGCGCCGCCAGCGCCGGTCGTGACCGCGCCAGCACCGGCCCCTGCCCCAGCACAGCCCCCCGCGCAGCCGCGCCCGGCCTCTGCTGCCGGCGGCTTGGATGAACGCAGCCTTGGCCGGGCCGATGCGCCTGTGACGGCGATTGAGTATTTCTCCCTCACCTGCAGCCATTGCGGCGCTTTTCACCGCGATACCTGGCCACGAGTGAAGCGGGAATTGGTGGAAACCGGGCGCGTGCGCATGGTGTTTCGCGATTTCCCGTTGGATGAAATCGCGCTCCGCGCCCATGCTGTCGCACGCAGCTTCCCGCCTGATCGCTATGAACCTTTCATCTCCGCACTTTTCGCGACACAGGATCGCTGGGCCTATACGCGCGGCGTGGATCACAAGGCGGAAATTGCCAAGATTGCCGCACTGGCCGGCATGGGCGCTGATGCCTTCAACGCCGCCTGGGCGGATGATGGGCTGGCGCGCGCCATTCTGGAAGCGCGGCAGAAGGGCGAAGCCGAACATCAGGTAAGCGCCACCCCCACCTTCATCATTGGCACGCAGAAACTGCCTGGCGCGATTTCCTTTGAACGCTTTGAAGCCGCGGTGCGGGAAGCAACCCCCCGGTGATGGAAGAAGCGATCCCCCCCGCCGCGGCCGAAGCGGAAGTCAGCACGCCCGAAGCTGACGTGACCGAGCCCGCGCGCAGCGAAGACCAGGCGCGTGCCGCGCATAATGCCAAGCTGTCGCGTATCCGGATCGCCGGCTTCAAATCCTTCGCGGAAGCCACTTCAGTTGAAGTGCTGCCGGGGCTGACTGGCATTGTCGGGCCCAATGGCTGCGGCAAGTCCAATGTTGTTGAAGCGCTGCGCTGGGCCATGGGGGAAACCTCGCCCAAGGCAATGCGCGGCGGCGAAATGGATGATGTGATTTTTGCCGGCACCGCAACACGCCCAGGCCGCAATGTCGCGGAAGTGATGCTGTTTCTGGAAGATGCCGCAGGGCTGGCGCCGGCACCCAATCACGATATCGCCGAATTGGAAGTGACGCGCCGGATTTCGCGCGGGGAAGGCAGCAATTTCCGTGTCAACGGCAAGGAATTGCGCGCGCGTGATGTGCAGACCATGTTCGCCGATATCGGTTCCGGCGCGCGGTCCTCAGCCCTTGTCAGCCAGGGCCGTGTTGCCGCGTTGATTCAGGCCAAGCCCGATGACCGGCGCGGCGTTTTGGAAGAAGCCGCCGGCATTGCCGGGCTGCGCGCACGGCGCCACGAAGCGGAATTGAAGCTGCGTCAGGCGGAAACCAATCTGTCGCGCGCCGAAGATTTGCTCGGCCAATTGGATGCACAGCGCCAGGGGCTGCAACGCCAGGCGCGCCAGGCCAATCGCTATCGCAATATCTCGGGCCTGGTGCGGCAGGCGGAAGGCGAATGGCTCGCGCTGCTCGCCGCACGCGCCAATACCGCTCTGTCTGCCGCCGCAACCGCGCTGGCATCCGCGCGCAGCGCCACCAGCGCGGCGGAACAGGAAGCCGAAGCCGCCGCGATTACCTTGCATGAAGCCGAACAGGGGCTTGCCGCGCCGCGCGCCGATGAAGCTGCCGCGCGCACCGCCTTGGAACGCCGTCGCGTTGAAGCGGAGGGCATGGAAGCCGAAGAAAGCCGCGCCCGCGCCGCACTTGAAGCCGCCGAAGCGCGGCTTGCGGAACTCCGCCAGGATCTGTCGCATGCTGAGGCTCTGGCGCAGGATGCCGATGCCGCACGCGCGCGCATCACCGCAGAAGATGCAAGCCTGGTTGAACGCGAAGCCGCCCTGCCCGCACGGCGCGAAGCTGCCGCCGCCGCTTTGGCCGATGCGATTGAAACGGTGCGCGAGGCGGAACGCGCTGCCAATCAGGCCACCGAAGCCGCCGCCGCCGGTGCCGCGCAATTGCAGGCTGCCGAAGCGGAATTGGCCGCTGCCGAAACACGGCTCCGCCGCGCGCGCGAAGCCCATGCGGCGTTGAGCGCTGATCGTGATGCCGCAGAGGCACGCGCGGTGACGGAGGCGGAGAAGCAAGCCGCCGCCCAGCATGTCGCGCAATCCGAAGCGGGTTTTGCTGCCGCGCGTGAGGCTTTGGAACAGGCTGAGGGCGCGCGCACTGAAGCCGTTGCCAAACATGCCGAAGCGCGTCGCACCGCTGAGGAAGCCAGCGCCGAAGCCGCGCGCCGCGAAACTGCCTTGCGCGCCGCTGATGAACACCACAGGCGCATTGTCGCGCAATATGCCGCGCTTTCTGCCGAACGTGACGCCGCTTTGGCCGAGCGTATTCCGGAGGCTGCGCGTGATGCCGCGCTGTCTTCCGCCCAACAGGCCGAAGCCACCCTGACCGAAAGTGCCGCGCGGCTTCGCGAAGCGGAAGCAACACGCGCTGCGGCGACTGAAGCCTTGGTGCAGGCGCGCCGCAATGCCGCCGAAATAGGCGCCGCGCGCGCGCGCATTGCCGCTGAAGTGGCGGCGCTGACGGAAGTATTGGAAGCGCGCGGCACAGCATCCGCCCAGCCCATCCTTGATCAGGTGCGCGTGCCGCCCGGCCTTGAAGCCGCGCTTGGCGCTGCCCTGGGTGAGGCTTTGGAAAGCCCAGCCGATGCCTCTGCCGCGCGGCATTGGCGCAACCTGCCGCCGCTTGCTGTCGCGCAAGCTTTGCCTGATGGCGCGGTGCCTTTGTCTCGCCTGGTGGAAGCGCCGGCGGCTTTGGCGCGTGCGCTTTCGCAAGTGGGCTTGCTCGCGCGCGGCATGGATGGTGCCGCGCTGCAAGCGGGGCTGCGCCCTGGTCAGGCTTTGGTGACGGAAGAAGGCGCTGTCTGGCGCTGGGATGGCCATACGCATCACGCCGGCGCGCCCACGCCGGGTGCCGTGCGGCTGGCGCAACGCAATGCACTACGCGCGGCTGAAGCGCGGCTGGATCAGGCCGAAGTGGCGGCAGCGGAAGCGGAAGCCGCGCGCATCGCCGCCGAAGCTGCCGAAGCGGAAGCCGCCAGCGCCGAAGCCGCCGCGCGCAACGCACGTAGCGCCGCCGAAGTCGCAGCATCTGCCGCGCGCAGGGCAGAAGGTGAATTGGCCGCACGCGATGCGCGCGCTGAAACCCGCATCGCTGCCCTTGAACCGCAATTGGCGCGACTGGCTGAAGAACGTGCGGGGGCCGATGCCGCGCGGGCCGAGGCCGAGGCACTTTACACCACGCGCCCCGATATCCTGCTGCTGCGCCAATCAGAACAAGCGGCAGGCCGCGCAGAAGCCGAGGCGCGCAATGCTGAGGCCAATGCGCGTGAGGCACGCCGGCAGGCGGAGATGGCGCTGGCGGAATCGCGCCAGCGTCAGGCCGCGCTGCTGAACCGTGCGTCTGAGGTGGAAAACCGGCTCGCCGCACTTGCCCCGCAATTGGAACGCATCGGCGCCGAGCTTGCCGAAGCCGACGCCATGCAGGCCAGCGCGGCGCAAGCGCGCGAAGTTGCGCCGGACCTCCTGCAACTGCGCGAAATGGTTGAGGCAGCGCGCGCCAATTTGGCCGAGCAGCGCGGCAATGAAGCCGCCGCACGCGATGCGCAAGGCGCCTTGGCGGCTGAGGCAGGCTCCATCACGGCCCGCCGCGCCAGCCTTGCCAATGAAGCAAGCCTTTGGGCCGCACGCGCCGAAGATGCCTCGGCCCGCGTCGCTGATCTGCGCCGGCGCGACGCGGAAGCGGAAGCCGAGCGTGAGGCGCTGGCCGCCGCGCCGGAAGCCGCAGCGCTGCGGCGCGACGAAGCCGCGCGCTTGCTGGAACAAGCGAGCGAAACCCATGCTGCCGCTTCAGCTTCCCTGACTGCTGCCGAACGGCGCGTGAGTGAGGGCAGCCAAGCGCGACGTAGCGCTGACACGGGCTTTGCGCTGGCGCGTGAAGAACAAGTGCGCGCCCAAGCCGCGACGGAAGCGGCGGAGACCGCCTCAGCCGCTGTTGCTGCGCGCATTGCCGAACGCCTGGGGGAAGGCGCGGAATTGCCGCCGGCACCGGAAGAACTTTCGGACATTGCGGAAGACAAGGCACGGCGCAAGGTGGAACGCCTGGT
>CAMCZJ010000197.1 GCA_945886995.1 Asaia bogorensis | reverse complement strand
CCTTGTACGATTGAGCGATGCGCCATCCGGCAATTGCATTTCAACGAAGAAGGCACCCTGGTCTTCCTGCGGCAGGAAGCCCGTTGGGGTGCGGCTGCCAATGCCATAAATCCCGAAGGCAATCACGCCGAGCAGCACCAAGCTGAATGCCGAAAGCCGGACGAGGCGGGCGACAATCGCGCCATAGCCATCGCGCACCGCATCAATAAAGGCCGAAACTCGGCCCATGATACCAGTTTTTGGCCCGTGATGCGGCTTCAGCAATATCGCGCAAAGGGCGGGTGAAAGCGTCAGCGCATTGATGGCAGAAAACAACATGCCGACACTGACGGTCACCGCGAATTGCCGGAACAATTCACCGGAAATGCCGGGGATGAAGGCCAGCGGCACAAAGACCGAAAGTAGTACCATGGTGATGGCCACAATCGGCGCCGTGATGCCTTCCATGGCAATCTTCGTTGCCTCGGGCACGGAAAGCTCCGGATGGTGTTCCATGGTGGCTTCGACATTTTCCACCACCACAATCGCGTCATCCACCACAATGCCGATGGCCAGCACCATGGCCAGCAAGGATACGGTATTGGCCGAATAGCCCATGGCACTCAGCACCGCGAAGGTGCTGATCAGGCTGACCGGCACCGCAATCAGCGGAATGATGGTGGCGCGAATGGACCCCAGGAACAGGAAGACCACAATCACCACCAGCACAAAGGCTTCCAGCAGCGTCTTGATCACCTCATGGATCGTGAGTTTGACAAACAATGTAGTATCGTAGGTCACCTCATAGCCAAGCCCGGCTGGGAAACGCGCGGCAAGCTGGCGCATGGTGGCGCCAACACTATCCGCAACACCTACCGCATTGGCCCCGGGGGAGAGGAAAATCTGGATCAGCAGCGCCGCATCGCCATTCAGCCGCGTCTCCACATCCTGGTTCCAGGCGCCGAGTTCCAACCGCGCGACATCACGCACCCGCAGAATACTGCCATCCTGATTGGCGCGGATAATGATGGCGCCGAATTCATCCGTGGTAACCAAGCGCCCCGTGGTAGTAATATTGAGCTGATAGGATGTATCCTCGGTCATCGGCTGCGCACCCACGCGCCCAAGCGGTGCCACCTGGTTCTGCTTCTGGATCGCGCCGATCACATCCGCCGGCGTCAGGCCAAGCGCGGTCAGCCGATCCGTCTGAAACCAGATGCGCATGGAATAATCGCGCGTGCCGAACATCTGCGCGTCACCCACGCCAGGCACACGGCGCAATGCATCCAGCACATTGATGGTCACGTAATTGCTGATGAATAGCGGATCGAGTGACCCATCGGTGGACCGGATCGTAATCACCTGCAGCATGGCCGATGATTTCTTGCGCACGGTCAGGCCCAAGCGCTGCACTTCCTGCGGCAATTGCGCCAGCGCCAACTGCGCGCGGTTATTCACATTTGTAGTGTTCTGATCCGGGTCCGTTCCCACGCGGAAGGAAACATTCAGCGAATAGGAACCATCATTGCCGCTGGTGGATTGCATATAGATCATGCCATCCACGCCATTGATTTGGCTTTCCAAGGGCTGCGCCACGGTTGCTTCCACCACTTCGGCCGAAGCGCCGGGGAAATTGGCGGTCACCTGAACCTGCGGCGGCACAATATCGGGAAATTGCGCCACCGGAATGCGGAGCAGCGAAATCAAGCCGGCAATCGTTGTCAGGATCGCGATGACAATGGCGAAGCGCGGGCGATCAACAAACAGCTTTGAGATCATGGCGCGTCAGCCCCGCCTTGGCGCTGTGCCAGGCATCGCGCCACTCGGCGTGTTAGGTGCTGGCTGAGGTGCCACCGTCGCGCCCGGGCGGGCACGTTGCGCGCCTTCCGTGATCACCAATTGGCCAATCTCAAGCCCTTCGGTCACTACAAGCTGGCCACCCAAGCCGCGCGTGGTCTTCACGCGCTTGACCTCAACCTTATTCTCGGCACCCACAATCAGCACGAAGTTACCTGCCTGATCTATTTGCAAGGCGGATTGCGGAATGACGATGGCTTGTTCCGGATCACCCGTTTCCACCACCACCGTCACCGCCTGCCCATCCACCAGATATTTTTGCGGATTGGGGATCATTGCCTGCACCAGCACGGAATCGGTCGCGCGATTGGTGGTGACATCAATGAAGTCAAAACGGCCGGTGCTATCCAGCATGGACCCATCTGGCAGGCGCACGCTTACCTTGATGCGATCAGACGCGCCGGCACCGCCTTCGCGGCGGAATTGCAGCAATTGCCGTTGCGTGACCGGGAAGCTGATGCGGATCGGGTCATCGCGTACAATCGTGACCAGCGTGCCGCTATTCGGGCTGACCACATTACCGGGGCTGAGCGGCGAACGCCCCGCGCGGCCATCAAAGGGGGCGCGGATTTCGGTATAGTCGTAATTGATCTGCGCCTGCTGCAATTGCGCTTCGGCCGCGGCGACCTTGGCTTTTGCTTCCGCTTCCGCCGTGATCCGGTCATCCAGGGTTGCTTGCGGAATGGCGTTGGTTTTCACCAATTCGCGCCCGCGGGTCACCTGGGTCGTGGCATTGGCAAGATCAGCACGCGCGCTATCCACCTGCGCGCGGCGGAGCGCCACTTCGGCCGCGAAGGGCGGCTGTTCCAGGGTGAACATCAATTGCCCGGCTTTTACCGCATCGCCTTCATTGAAATGCCGCGCCTGCAAAAAGCCCGTGACGCGCGCCACGATGTCAACGCGGTCAATCGCTTCCACACGGCCAATGAAATCTGCGCCCCGGCTGATGGCCTGGCGTTCCACGCGGGCTACGAAAACCGCCGCTGGCGGCGCGGCGGCTTGCTGGCGGGCGGGGGCGGCTTCTTCCTTGCAGCCAGGCAGCATCAGGAACGGCAGAGTCAGGGCCAATACCACCGGAAGCGCCAGACGCGCCGCACCTTTATGGTCACGCAAAGCCATGGTGGTCATTCTCCCTCAAGCATTACGCGGCGAATGGCCGCTCAGCATTAATGACCAAAGAGGTAACACGGCTTGCGCCGGCCTGGGTAGCGTTGTGCTGGCGCCGTTTCCCAGCACCCCAATCCGCGCTACAGCCGGTCCGATGACGCCGAAAGCCCATCCCCAATGTTCAAGCGGCTGATCCGCCATCCTTCTATCCAGGCCCTGCTGGCCTGGCTGGTGGGGCTTTATTTGCGGCTGATCTGGGCCACCACGCGGTGGACGCTGGTGGGCGCTGAAGGCGCCAATCTGAAAGCCGATGGCCCAATGATCCTGGCCTTTTGGCATGAATGCCTGCCACTCGCCGCGCAGGGCTGGCGGCTGATCGCCCGTGAAAATCCAGCGGCCCCCGGGCGCAGGGCGCAGGCGCTGATTTCGCGCCACCGCGATGGCAGGCTGATCGCCCGCGCCGTGGCGCCTTTTGATGTGGAGGTTGTCCATGCCTCATCCTCGAAGGGCGGGGCGGCGGGGCTACGTCAGCTTTTGCGCGTGCTGGAAGGCGGCGGTGTTGCGGTGATCACGCCCGATGGACCGCGCGGCCCGGCGCGGGAAGCGGCACCCGGTATCGCTCAGCTTGCCGCTTTGGCTGGGTTGCCGGTGCTGGCCTGCGGGGCGGCATCTTCGCGTATGCGCCGCGCCCGGTCCTGGGACCGGATGCGCTTTCCGCTGCCCTTTGCCCGCGCTGTTGTTGTGCTTGCAGCGCCGATCCTGGTGCCGCGCGATGACCCCGCCGCTGCGCTGCCCGCCATCACCGCAGCGCTCAACCGCGCAACAGAACGCGCGGATCAGGCGGTGGCGCGATGAAGCCACACAGCCTTTCAGAAAAACTCCTGGCTGCGCTTTGGGCGCTGCTCGCCAGCCTGCTTGCGCCGCTTCTGCCGTTTTACTTGCGCCGCCGGGTGGCCAAGGGCAAGGAAATCGCCGAACGCTTGGCCGAACGCCAGGGCCAAGCTGCGGCGCGCCCACCGGGCCGGCTGATCTGGTGCCATGCGGCGAGCAATGGGGAGACGCTTTCTCTATTACCTTTGCTAGAAGCCCTGGCGAAGCAGGATCAGGCTTTGTCCTTTCTGGTCACCACCGGCACCGTGACCTCGGCGCGCTTGCTGGAACAGCGCCTTTCGCCGGAACTGGCGCCGCGCACGCAGCATCGTTTCCTGCCCTTGGACGTGCCGCGCTGGGTGGCGCGGTTTTTGGATGGCTGGCGGCCTGATCTGACCGTGATCGTGGAATCGGAGCTTTGGCCGAATATGTTGGCGGCGGCTGAACGGCGGGGCGTGCCGATGGCGTTGATCAATGCGCGCATGTCGGCGCGTTCTGCCCAGGGCTGGGGCTGGGCGCCGGGTTTTGCGCGCGCTTTGCTTGGGCGCTTTGCGCTGATGTTGGCACAGACCGAAGCCGATGCCGCGCGCTTTGCCGCACTCGCCGGGCGCCCCGTGCCCTGCTGGGGCAATCTGAAATATGCCGCGCCGCCCTTGCCGGCTGATCCGGCTGAACTTGCGCGACTGAATGCGGCCTGGGCGGGCCGCCCCGTCTGGCTCGCCGCCAGCACCCATCCGGGGGAGGATGAAATCATCCTGGCCGCGCATCGGCTACTGGCGGCGAATCATCCAGGCTTGCTTTTGGTGATCGTACCGCGCCATCCACTGCGTGGGCCGAATATAGCGGCTTTGGCCGGGGATTTGCCCGTCGCGCGGCGCGGCGCCGGGCAGGAAGCGGGGCAGGGGGCCGCCATTTATGTCGCTGATACGCTTGGCGAATTGGGGCTTTTCTATCGCCTGGCGCGGGTTGCGCTGATTGGCGGGTCCTTGGTGCCGCATGGCGGGCAGAACCCTTTGGAAGCGGCCCGGCTTGGCTGCCCCATCATCACCGGCCCGCATCACTTCAATTTCGGTGAAATCATCACACGGCTCAGCGCCGCCCATGCCTTGGTCGAAACCCCGGATGGGCCAGGGGCGGCGAAGGCGCTCGCCGGAAACATCGCGCGCTTGCTGTCCGATCCCACGGCAGGGCAGGCCATGGCGGCGGCCGCGGGGGCACTTGCCCAGGATGAGGCCGGCCTGCCGGGGCGCATCGCGACAAGCCTGTTGCCCTTGATCCGCCCGGCGCGGTAACATCCCCCTTCCGGGGACGACCAATCCACAATAATCTCGGCGGCCTTACCGCACAGACGGCGAAGCCGCGCGGAAGGGAAAGCCCGAGGCAAGTAATCCAAGCCCTGCACGCCTGTTGCGCGATGCGGGCACCACGGAAGGTTTGAACGGTTTCATCTGATGCGATCGCCTGGATTCTGGAGCGATAAGCCTGGTGTGGCGGCAGCTTTGCTCTCGCCTATTGCGGCGCTTTATGCGGGCACAACGGCGCGACGCATGGCGCGCGTGGGGCAGAGCTTGCCGCTGCCCGTGATTTGCTGCGGCAATGCCACGGCGGGTGGCGCGGGCAAAACCACGGTGGCGCTTGACCTCGGCGAAAGGCTCAAGGCGCGCGGGCTGGCCGCGCATTTTCTGCTGCGCGGCTATGGCGGCAAGCTGAAGGGCCCGGCGCGGGTTGACCCCACCACCCATGACAGCCGCGCCG
>CAMCZJ010000196.1 GCA_945886995.1 Asaia bogorensis | reverse complement strand
GCGGCATTGATGGCGACGATGCCCTCATTCGCTTCAGCCTCCGCAATCAGCGCATTGGCGAAGACCTTGGTGAAGGAAGGCGGGCCAGGCGGTGCCTTGGCCTGTTCGCCGGTGATGACATTGAACTTCACAACGCCGTGATATTTGTCAGGCGCGGATTCCGCCGGCGCATAGCCCTTGCCCTTTTGCGTCACCACATGCAGCAGGATCGGGCCTTGGTGATCCGTATCGCGCAGATTGCGCAGAATGGGCAGCAAATGGTCCAGATCATGCCCATCTACCGGGCCGACATAATAGAAGCCAAGCTCTTCAAACAGCGTGCCGCCAGTCAGCAGCCCGCGCGCATATTCATCGGCGCGCCGCGCGGCGCGTTCCAAAGGTGCCGGGAAGCGCTTGGCCAGCCGCGCCATCATATCGCGCAGTGAAAGGAAGGGGCGCGATGAAATAAGCTTGGACAGATAAGCACTCATCGCACCAACAGGTGGGGCGATGGACATGTCATTATCGTTCAGAATGACAATGAGGTTCGCCTTGGATGCGCCTGCATTGTTCATGGCCTCATAGGCCATGCCCGCACTCATGGACCCATCGCCAATCACGGAAATCACATGGCGATCCTTGCCCTGCAATTGGCTGCCAATCGCCATGCCTAGGCCCGCGGAAATGCTGGTCGAAGAATGCGCGGCACCGAAGGGATCGTATTCACTCTCACTCCGCCGGGTGAAGCCGGAAAGCCCGCCGCTTTGGCGCAGCGTGCGGATGCGATCGCGCCGGCCTGTCAGGATTTTGTGCGGATAGGCCTGATGCCCGACATCCCAGATCAGCCGGTCATGCGGCGTGTCGAAAATTGCGTGCACGGCAACGGTCAATTCCACCACCCCAAGCGATGCACCAAGATGCCCCCCGGTGACGGAAACCGCGTCAATCGTCTCGGCGCGCAATTCCTCGGCCAGGCGCTTCAATTGATCGGCCGAGAAATTGCGCAAATCGCTTGGGATTGAAACGCGATCGAGCATGGGTGTGACAGGACGGTTCATTTAGCTTCTCCGCGCGATTGTGTAATCGGCCAGCGCGCGCAAATGCGCGGCTGCTTCCCCAAAAGCATCCAGATGATCTTGCGCCTGGGCAGCAAGCCGTTCCGCTTGCAGCCTGGCGCGTTCAAGTCCCAAAAGCCCGACCAAAGTGGCCTTGCCCGCATCGGCATCCTTGCCGGTGCGCTTGCCGGTTTCCTCGGCTGAGGCGGTGGCATCCAGCACATCATCGGCAATCTGAAAGGCAGCGCCCATATCACGGCCATAGGCGGAAAGCGCATGGCGCAGCTGGATGGGTGCCTTGCCAAGAATGGCGCCGGCTTCGGCAGAAAATTCAATCAGCTTGCCGGTCTTCAGCAATTGCAGCCGGCCGATTTCTGCTTCTTCCAAAGGCCGGCCGGCTTCTTCCGCCAGCATATCCAGCATCTGCCCGCCACACATGCCGCGTGCCCCGGCGGCCCGCGCCAAGGTGCGGCACAGCTCCGCCCGCACGGCGGGGTCGGGGTGCGTGTCGGGTTCGCTCAACACCAGAAAGGCCTGGGTTTGCAGCGCATCGCCGGCCAATACGGCGGTTGCTTCATCAAAAGCGCGATGCACGGTGGGCTTGCCGCGGCGCAGATCATCATCATCCATGCAGGGCAGATCATCATGCACCAGCGAATAGGCGTGTAGCATTTCAATCGCTGCCGCCACGCGCAAGGCCGCTTCGCGCGACACGCTGAATTGCGCCGCCCCTTCCAGCACCAGGAAACCGCGCAGCCTTTTGCCGCCGCCCATGCTGGCATAGCGCATGGCTTCAAACAGCCGCGCCTCATCGCCTTCCGGCGGCGGGATCAAGGCATCAAGCGCGTGATCAATTTCCGCCGCCGCCGCCGCCATGGCCGATGCAAGGGCTTGGGTTGGATCAGCCATGCGCCGCCTTACTCCACATCCCGGAGCGATGGCCCCGCCGGGCCATCCACAATCGCTTGGATTTTCTGCTCAGCCTCGGCGAGCTTCGCCTCACAATGGCGCTTCAGCGCTGCCCCGCGCTGATAAGCGGCGACCGAGGCTTCCAAGGCGCCCTTGCCGCTTTCCAGTTCCCGCACAATTCCCTCAAGCTCCGCGAGCGCTTGCTCGAAGGAAAGGGCGGCGATATCTGACGGCGGAGCCCCTACCGTCTCATTGGGTGTGCGTGCCATACTGTCAGCCTAACCTGACAGATATCGAAATGTCTATTCCGGTTCGATGCCCGCGGTACGAATTGCTGAGGTCCAACGCTGGGTCTCGGCTTTTACAAAGGCCGCCGCCTCTTCCGGGGTGGAGGTGGAAACTACCATGCCGAACCCGGAAGACAGCCGCTCGCGCAAATCGGCCTGTTCCCCGGCGCGGCGCACGGCAGCATTCAGGCGGGAAACGGCAATGGCCGGTGTGCCGGCGGGCACAAAAAGCCCGAACCAGGCGGTGATCTGATAACCCGGCAGGTTCCCGGCTTCGGCCACCGTTGGAATCTCCGGCAGCATGGCGGAACGCTGAGGCGACGTGATGCCGAGGATACGGAGCTTCCCATCCCGCGCTTGCGGCAGGATAACCAATTGATCCGCCACGAAAAGATCAACCCGCCCCGCGAGCAAATCCTGCACCGCGAGCGGCGAGGACCGATAAGGCACGCGCAGCATCTTCGCACCCGCCATATGGGCCATGAGCTCGGTCGAGACCTGTTGGGACGAGGATGCGGAGGCATAGGTAACGCCCTCAGGCTTCGCCTTCGCCTCGGCCAGCAATTCGGCCAGGTTCTGCCAGCGCGATTCGGCACGTACCGCGACCAGCAGGGGGACAGAGCCGAGGGTCGAGACCGGGATGAAGGCGTTTTCCACATCAAAAGGCACGCGCTTGAACAGCGCCCCGGCGGCGGCATTGGTGGAATTGGTGCCGATCAGCACGGTCAGGCCATCGGGCGTGGCGCGGGCCACGGCCTCGGCCCCAATCAGCCCATTGGCGCCGGCGCGGTTTTCCACCACCACATTCTGGCCAAGGGTATCGCGCATTTTTTCGGTAAAGACGCGCGCGACCGTATCGGTCGCAGAGCCCGGGGCGAAGGGCACAATGGCGCGCACGGGGCCGGGCGGCCAATCCTGCGCGGCGGCAAGGCGTGGCGCTAAAGCCGCGGCGGGCAGGGCAGCAAGAAGATGACGACGGCGCATGGCGGACCTCCTTGTTTTGTAATGTGAGATTTGGGGGCGCTCGGCGGCGCTCTGCAAGAGTTAATTGAGCATAAGCGCTCGTATATGCGCGGCCACTGAAGCGCCAAGGGCATCAAGATCATAGCCGCCCTCCAGCACTGAAACCACGCGCCCTTCGGCATGGCGCGCGGCCAGCGCACAGAGTTCTTCCGTGATCCAGGCGAAATCCGCCTCCGTCAGCCGAAGCTGCGCCAGCGGGTCCGCCACATGCGCGTCAAACCCAGCCGAGATGATCAGCAATTCAGGCGCGAAAGCATCCAAGGCGGGCAGCAACAACTTCTCCCACACGGCGCGAAACGCCACGCCATCGGCGCCAGGCGGCAGCGTGGCGTTGAAGATATTGCCCACCCCCCTTTCCTGCGGCGCGCCGGTGCCGGGATAAAGCGGCCATTGATGGGATGATGCCAGCATCAACGAGGCGTCAGCCTCGAAACAGGCTTGCGTGCCATTGCCGTGATGCACATCGAAATCAGCCACCGCCACGCGCGTTACGCTATGCACAGCCTGGGCATGGCGCGCGGCAATGGCTGCATTGGCAAAAAGGCAAAACCCCATGGGGCGCGATGGTTCGGCGTGATGGCCGGGCGGGCGAGTCGCACAAAAGGCGTGGAGGATGGGGCTGGTGCACACCGCATCCACCGCCGCCACCGCCGCGCCGGCACTGCGCAAGGCGGCTTCGATGCTGCCATGGGACATGATGGTATCAGCATCCAGCGCCACGCGATCACCCTCGACAGGTCCCGACTCCAGAATCGCTTGCAGATAGGCTTCCGGATGCACACGCAGGATGTGTTCGCGAGTCGCGCGCGGGGCCTCGGCGCGGGGCAGCGTGCTGAAGGCTTCGGCTTCCAGGGCGCGGGTTACGGCGCGCCAACGATCCGGGCATTCCGGGTGATGGGGCCCGGGATCATGCGCCGCGCAGGCGGCATGGGTCAGGATCAGCACGCTCATGCCGGTGGGTCGTCGCGCTTGCGGATGACGAAGCGATAGCTGCCCTGATCTTCAGAAAACGCCACCAGCGCATGGCCGGTTTCCCGGCAAAAGGCGTTGAAATCGGGAACCGAGGCCGGGTCGGTGGCCAGCACCGTCAGCCGCGCCCCGGCTGCCATGCCGCGCAAGGCCTTATTCGCCTTCAGCACCGGCAAGGGGCAGGTCAGGCCCTTTACATCCAGGATCGTCTCAGTCATGCGGCTTCTTCCATCATTCCAAGCACGGCGGGTCCAGTTCAGGCTTGCGGCGCCGCGCGCGCTTGACCAAGACTAATAGCATGAAACTCGGCATTGATCTGGGCGGCACCAAGACGGAAATCGTGGCCCTTGGCGATGATGGCGCTGTGCTGCTGCGCGAACGCCGCGCGAGCCCCGCGGATTATGAGGGGGTTTTGGCGACCATCACGGGGTTGGTGTCTGAAGCTGAGGCGCGGCTTGGCGCCCAGGGCAGCATCGGCATCGGCATTCCGGGCAGCCTGAGTCCCGTGACTGGCCTGGTGCGCAATGCCAATTCCCAGGCGTTGAATGGGCGCGCGTTGAAGCAGGATCTGGAAGCTTTGCTCGGGCGCGCGGTCCGCATCAGCAATGACGCGAATTGCCTGGCGATGAGTGAGGCCGCCGATGGCGCCGGCGCTGGCTACATTACGGTTTTCGCGGTGATCATCGGCACCGGGACTGGCGCGGGCATTGTTTCGGGCGGGCGCATTCTTGATGGGCCGAATGGCACAGGCGGCGAATGGGGCCATGTGCCCTTGCCCTGGATGCGGACTGAGGAATTTCCCGGGCCCCGCTGCTGGTGCGGCCAGCATGGTTGCCTGGAGACCTTCCTGTCCGGCCCTGCCTTGGCAGCGGATTGCGATGGGGCGGGGGCGCGTGATGCCTCTGGCCTGCCGGCGCGGGCGGCGGCGGGGGGTCAGCGCGCGCAAGTGGCACTGGCGCGGCATGCGGATCGGCTGGCGCGGGCCTTGGCGATGATGGCCAATATCCTGGACCCGGATGTGATCGTGCTGGGTGGTGGTTTGTCCAATATGGCGCATCTCTATCGCGATGTGCCGGGGCTGATGGCGCGGCATGGCTTTGGCGATGTGGCGCGTACACCGTTGGTGCAGGCGAAGCATGGCGATTCCTCGGGCGTCTTTGGCGCGGCGCGGCTATGGGATGGTGGGTGATGGGACGGGCTATCAAGGCTGGGGTTGTCTATTTCCTGCTGCTGTATGTCATTGGGTTTTTGCTGGGGGCCACGCGTGAATTGCTGCTGGCGCCGAGCTTTGGCGTGGTGGTGGCGAGTGCGATTGAGGCCATCCCCATGTTCGCCGCCATCATCCATTTCGCGCCGCTCA
>CAMCZJ010000195.1 GCA_945886995.1 Asaia bogorensis | reverse complement strand
GCAACACCCCCGCCCCAATGTGTGCCACCGGGCACGGATTGCACGCGCTTGCCATTCTCCAACGTGACCCAGGAGGTGCGATAGCCATCCCAGCGCCAATCCCGGCTGCCGCCGATCGGGTTCAGGATGCGTTCGGCGAAAACCTCCGGCAAGGGCCGGCCAAAGCGGCGCAGCAACGCAAGCGAAAGCCGGTTCACGCGGACGTCGTTGTATTCCCAATGCGCGCCGGGCGGCTGCAATTGGCGCGTGCCTTTCTTGCCTTGGCCTTCGGCGCCAAGGTCGCGGCCGCGGTCAATCATGTCGGATTTGCCGAATAGCGTGCCTTCCCATTCCGACATATTCTGCAGCAAGTGCCGCCAGGTGATCGGGCCATTCTGTGGGCCTTCAAAGCCGCCATCCTTGACGGTTTCGCCGACGCGTTGATCCAGGTCCGGGATCAGCCCATCGGCCCAGGCAATGCCGGTCAGCAGCGACAAATAGGATTTCGCAACGCTGAAGGTTTGGCTGACTTCGCGCGTATCGCCCCAGCTTGTGACCAGCGCGCCATGGCGCGTGATCAGGCCACACGGCGCGCCGCGCGGGTTGAGCGGACCCAGCACTTCATTATCTGGCGGGGCTTCGAAAAAGCCGCGGCCGATATGCCCGGCCAGGTCATAGGGCCAGGGCGTTTCATGCGCGGCGGCGAAAGCGACGGCGCTTTGCAGTTTCGCGGCATCGAAACCGGCTTGGGCGACGGCAGTGGCGGGCCAGGTGGCCGGGGCGGGGGCGGGGAAGATCATCTTGTCCATGTGTCAGACCATGCGGCTTTCCGCGCCTCTCTCCAAGAGGGGGCGTGCTGGACCGCGCGCCACTGAAGCGGCATGGTGGCAAGCCCCGCAAAAGGAACCCCTGCCATGGACAGCGCCTCTGAAGCCGATGCCTGCACGCTGGATGTGATTTCGGACGCGATCTGCCCCTGGTGCTGGATTGGCAAGCGCAATCTGGACACAGCTTTGGACATGCTGGCCGAAGAAGGTCTGCAATTCAGGGTCCGCTTCCGGCCCTTCCAATTGAACCCGGAAATGCCGGCGGAAGGCGTGGATCGGCGGGAGTATCGCAGTGCCAAATTCGGGTCCTGGGAGAAATCCCAGGAATTGGACCATCGCGTGGCGGATGCCGGGCGCATTGCTGGTCTTGAATTCCGCCATGATCTGATGGCGCGCACGCCCAATACGCTGGAAGCGCATCGGCTGATCCGGTTGGCGGGCGCCGATGGCGTACAGCGTGAAGTGGCCGAGGCGATCTTCCACGCCTATTTCCAACAGGGTGCGGATATCGGCGATGCCACCACGCTGGCGGCGCTTGGCACGGCAGCGGGCATGTCAGCAGAAAGCCTGGCCGCCTTCGGCGCCGGCGATGCCGGCCGGCATGAGGTATTGGCCGAGGATGAGGGCTATCGCCGCGCTGGCATTTCCGGCGTGCCATCCTTTGTGCTGGATCGGCATTTGCTGTTTTCAGGCGCTATGCCGCCCGAGCATATCGCCGATGGGCTGCGCCGGGCGGTGGCGATCCTGCGCGCCCGCGCGACCGAGGCCGCTGAGGCTTAGGGCCTCAGCCCCCGCTCAGCCAAAGCGCCATTTCCGCTGCGCCCCAGGCCAGGGCCAGCAATAGGGTAAAATCGCGCATGGCGCCGTGCGTCGTTTCCAGACCCGCGCGGCGGCTGTGGAAGCGCACGCGAACCGGGCGCTGCGGAATGATGAGGGAGGGGTCTTCGAATAGGGTGCTGCTCATGGGAGTGAATAGAACAAAACAAGAACAATCTGACAAGCAAAAAATCACATCAAGGCAAAAGTTTTTTTAACGTATTGGTTTTATTTATTTTATTCCAGGGTGGGGATGGCAGGGACATCTGCGGCGACGCTGTCGCGAATAAGGGGATATGGTATCAAAGGCCCCGAAGCAGGACGCCGCCGCAGATTCGGCCAGCGCAAGGAAGGAGAAAACCGTGTCGCTTCCATCCGATTCGCCCTTGCGGCGCCGGCTTTTGGTGCTGCGCTTGGCCGGCACCGGCCTTGCCGTTCCGGTCGGCACCTCGGCCTTGGCCCAGGGGCGGAAATCCCCGGCCCCGGCCGAGCCGGATTTGCCCGGCAAGAACCAGGCGCGCCCTGAACCGCGCCGCAGCGGCGAAACCGATGCCGATCCGGGCGATGAACCCGGCAATGGCCGCGGCACGGCGCGCGGTGGTCGTTCTCTGGAAGCCACAGATGCCGACCCAAGCGATGAACCGGGCCGGGGGCGCGGCAGGGGCCAGCAGGCTGGCCCCACGGATGCCGATCCTGGTGATCAGCCTAGCCGTGGCCGGGGGAATGCGGGGGTCTCTGATGCTGATCCCGGCGATGCACCGGGCCAGGGCCGCGGCGGTGGCCGGCAGGCCGGACCAAGCGATGCCGATCCTGGCGATCCGGTGGGTCGGGGTCGCGGCGCGAGCCCGCCGCAAATCAGGACCCAGTTGCCTTCAAAGAAGGGTTGAACTGCCTCCGCCGATCAGGGGCATGTTTGAGCGGCTGATTCACGGCTTCGGCTGCGCCTCCGCCGATCAGTGGCTTGTTTGAGCGACTGATTCACGGCTTCGGCTGCGCCTCCGCCGATCAGGCGCAGGTTTGAGCGGCTGATTCACGGCTTCGGCTGCGCCTCCGCCGATCAGGCGCTAGATCTTCAGATCTTGCAAGGATTCTTCCACTTCCTGGAAAGTGGGCATCAGGCCAGATGGCACCATCTTGCGCCCGGTTTCAACGGCGACCTGTGGCGCATTACCGTGCAGATGCGCAACCAAGACAGCGCGAATCACCTCAAAATACTTCGCCTCTTCCTCAATCACGGCCTTGAGGCGTGAAGCGAAAGGCCCAACCAAGCCATAGGCAAGCAAGACGCCCAAGAAGGTACCCACCAGCGCGCTGCCGATCATCTTGCCCAGAATGGCCGGCGGCTGGTCAATTGAAGCCATGGTCTTGATAACGCCCATCACGGCAGCAACGATGCCAAGCGCGGGCAGCGCGTCAGCCACACTTTGCAGCGCATGCGCGCTGTGCAACTCCTCATCCTTCATCTTCTTCAATTCCCGCGCCATCACATCTTCAATCTGATGCGGGTCATCGGCATTCATGCCGACCATCCGAAGGTAATCACAGATAATTGCGACCGTGTGATGATCCTTCAGGATATTCGGGAATTTCTGGAAGGCCGCACTTTCTTCGGGCTTTTCGATATGCGGTTCAATCGCCATCGGCCCCTTGGTCTGCGCCAGCCGCACCAGCCAGAAAAGCAGGCTCAGCAATTCCATATAATCCTGGCGCTTATACTTGCCGCCCTTCAGGATTTTGCCGAAGCTGCCAAAGATGTGCTTCACCTCTGACATGCTATTGGCCATCAGCAGCGCACCCAGGGCCGCGCCGCCGATGATGGCGAATTCGAAAGGCAGCGCCAATAAAATGATTTCCATCTTGCCGCCGGCAAGAATGTAGCCACCGAAGACGCAAACAAGCAGAAAGATGAAGCCTGCGATCGAAATCATGGGCGTGGTGTCTCCGGCACCTGGCGAAGCAGCGTTATTGATACGCGGCGATTGGCGGCGGCGGTGGGTTGGTCTGGTATCAGTAGATCACGCTCTGCATTGCCAGTCAGGCTTCTGATTCTGCCATCCGCCACACCGGCGTCAATCAGCAAACGGCGGGTTACATTCGCGCGTTCGGTTGAAAGATCCCAATTGCTGCGTTCACCACCGCCACGGAAAGGGGTGGAATCCGTATGGCCCGCGATGCTGATGGCATTGGGCAAACGCTGGATAACCTGCGCCACGCGCAGCAGTAATGCGCGTGCACGATCATTCGGCGCGGCGCCGCCCAGCGCAAACATTGGTTGGCGATCCGCATCCACCAATTGGATACGCATCCCTTCTGGTGTCTGTTCAATCAGCAATTGGCGATTGAGGTCGGCCAGCGCGGGGTCTGAACGCACCGCTTCACGGATTTGTTCCGCCGCACTTTCGAAGGACTCACGCTCACGGCGCGCCAAATCCCGCCGCAGTTCCGCTTCCCCGACATTCTCTGGCCGCTGTTCTGGTGAAGGCTGTGCGGAAGGCCCGCCGCGCGGTTGCTCTGGCCCGGCTAAGGCGCCTGGGGGTGTACGCATCACCAGCCGCGCGTCATCCACATCTTCCTCGCCCTTCGGGCCTTCGCGGCGCGGCATCGGTTGAGCCGGGGTCTGGCTATCATCCTCTTCAATATCCATCACCGTCGGGCGCATACCGGGCCTGACCTCGATCGTACCGGCCGTGGACATCATGAGCGTGCTGTCATTGGGCGTCTGGCCGCCAAAGGGGCGACCCGTGCCCGATTCGGAACGCGACAGCACATTGGTCGGGTTGAAGTAATCAGCGATGCCACGGCGCTGTTCTTCCGTTGTGGCATTGATCAGCCACATCAGCAGGAAGAACGCCATCATTGCCGTTACGAAGTCGGCATAGGCCACCTTCCAGGCACCGCCATGATGCGCTTCCCCGCCGCCTTCTTCACGCCGAACGATGATCAGATCACCGCCGGTTTTTGAGCCTCTTCCCTTGCGCGCCATGAGCTGCCGTATAGCCCCAAATGCCTAAATTCCGCTAATGTATAGCGGCAACCTAGTGGCAAAGCGCCAGGGTTAACGAAAGGAAGCGGTGTGGTTTCGAGATTTTTTTCATGAATTCCCCAATGCATGCCGCCCAAGACTCGGCCCAGGTTGAACCGTACCTCATCAGGCGGCCGGAACGACAGACCATCCCAATGGTCTTTGCGTCCCCTCATTCGGGTCAGCAATATCCGGACCAGTTACTCGTGGACGCCCGGATGGACCCAATTTCGCTCCGCCGAAGTGAGGATTCCTTCGTGGATGAACTCTTCGCCGCCGCCCCCGGCCATGGCGCCCCCTTGATTGCCGCGAGCTTCCCCCGGGTCTGGTGCGATGTGAACCGGGAAGCCTGGGAATTGGACCCCGCCATGTTCACCGAACCCCTGCCGCCTTGGGTCAATAGCTCCAGCCCAAGGGTCGGTGCCGGGCTTGGCACGCTGGCGCGAATCGTCACCGGGGGCGAGCAAATCTACCACCGCAAGCTGAGCTTCGCCGAGGCTGAGGCCCGCATCCGCGCCTGTTGGGAGCCTTACCACGCCGCACTTGCCGGGCTGATCGCCGAAACTCGGGCGATTTTCGGCTATTGCCTGCTGATTGACTGCCATTCCATGCCGGCACATCCGGCGCATTTGGCCAATCCACCGCATTTTGTGCTGGGTGACGCCCATGGCACTTCCTGCCCGGCACGGGTGACCCGCCTGATGGAGGAAGCCCTGATGGGGCTTGGCTACAAGGTACGACGCAATGATCCCTATGCCGGCGGCTTCGTCACGCGCCATTATGGCCGCCCGAGGGAAGCCACCCATGCGCTGCAAATCGAAGTTGCCCGAAGCCTTTATATGGATGAGGCACGGATCGAACGCCTGCCTGGTTTCGGGCCGCTGAGACGGGACATGACCAGCCTTATCGAAAGCCTGACGCGGGTCGAATGGGATTTCCTGCGGCCCACTTCCTGAGCCCCTGAA
>CAMCZJ010000194.1 GCA_945886995.1 Asaia bogorensis | reverse complement strand
TTTCAAAACCTTCAACGTTTGCGCGCGGCAAGCTTGGCGTGCATCCCGCCCCAAGCCGCCAAAAACTGCCCCACCTTCTCCGCCCCCGCATTCCACGGCAGCGAAACGCGGATGGCGCATGCAGCTTCCGCCCCATACCCCATCGCCGCCAGCACATGGGATTGCCGCACCTTGCCCGATGAACAGGCCGCACCCGCGGATACCGCCACCCCGGCCAGGTCAAGCGCAATCACCTGGGTTTCCGCCGCCACACCCGGCAGGATCAGGCTGGTGGTATTGGGCAGGCGCGGTGCGTTGGCGCCCGCGATGATCACCTCGGGCGCCAGGGCCTTCACGCCCGCTTCAATCGCATCGCGCAGCGCGGCCAGGCCTTCGGGCCGGGGGCAGGTGATGGCGGCAGCGAAGCCGGCGATGGCGGGCAGTGCCTCGGTCCCGCCGCGCCTGCCGGATTCCTGCCCGCCGCCGGTCAATAACGGCGCGGGGTCCAAACCGGGGCGGAGCAATAGCGCCCCCACGCCCTTGGGTCCGCCAAGCTTATGGGCGGAAAGCGCCATCGAATCGGCGGGGCCGAGCGTGAAGGGCAGGCGGCCGGGCATTTGCACCGCATCCAAATGCAGCAAAGCGCCATGCGCCTGGCAGAGTTCCGCAATGGCTTCAATGGGATGCAGTACGCCGGTTTCATTATTGGCGGCCATCACCGCAACCAAGGCGGGCCTGCCCGCGCCCAGCGCCGCTTCCAGCGCTGCCAAATCCAGGGTGCCATCGGCAAGCACGGGGATCACCCCAGCATCTGATCCCGCTGCGGCCAGCACGGCGGGGTGCTCGGTCGCGCCCACCAGCACGCGCCGCCCGGCAGCAAGGCCCCGGATGGCCAAGGCATTCGCCTCCGTCCCGCCGGAGGTGAACACCACATCCCGCCCGCGCGCCCCGAATCGCGCTGCAATCGCTTCCCGCGCTTCTTCCAAAATGCGCCGCGCTGCCCGCCCCTCAGCATGGACTGAGGATGGATTGCCCGGCAGGGCCAGCGCCCCCGCCATGGCGGCGATGGCTTCCGGGCGCATGGGTTCGGTCGCGTTGGCGTCCAGGTAAAGGCGCTGCATGGCAGGTCAGTCAGGGGGTAAGGGGGCATTGGCGCGGCCCAGAACGCGCCCGGCCAGCACATCCGCCAGCGTCACCCCGGCCAGGAAAAGCCGGATTTGCCCGCCCAATTCCGCCCAAAGATCATGAGTATCGCAGCGCTGCCCCGCCAGGCACCCCGGATTGCCTTCCTCACAACGGGTGGCGGAGATGGGTTCTTCCACCGCATCTATGATGGCGGCGATGGTGATGTGTTCTGGCGCGGGTAGCAGCCGATAGCCGCCGCCAGGCCCGCGGGCTGATTCGACCAGCCCCGCGCGGCGAAGCCGGCCAAAAAGCTGTTCCAGATAAGCGGCTGAAAGGTGTTGAGCGGCGGCAATCTCCGGGATAGAGGCGTGCCTTGCATCTACCGGGTCTGGCCGCGCCGCCTCTCGCCGCGCCATTTCAGCGAGCGCCATGACGGCATAGCGGCCACGGGTTGAGAGCCTCATTTGTCAACCCAACCTGACACCCGCGCTGGGGGGCAAAAAAAACGCGACTCCCGGCATGAAAACATTAGGAATTTCCAGTCGTGATCATTATATTACATTTTCCTCTGAGGGACGGGAAACCCCTCTGGGGAATCGAGGCGGCGCCTTTGGTGGCGCCTCGGCGATTAGGTACCGCGGCGCTCCCGTGGCAATGATAGCTAGGTTTACCGAGCATGGCGGTCAAGATTTCCGCGGTCGGTGAATGAGAAGTTTGGGCGTACCTTGGTCGTGGTTTTGGTTTCCCTGAAATGCGGCGCCGGTGCCGCTGGGTTCTGCATCGCTCATCCCCCCTTGAGCGATGGGTTGCGGACCCCGCATCGGCCAAGAATGGAATGGATACGAGAAGACCATGCCAGAAGTGATGTTCGCCGGGCCTGATGGCCGGCTTGAAGGACGCTATCACCATTCCAAGCGCCCGAATGCCCCCACGGCGCTATTGTTGCATCCGCACCCGCTCCATGGCGGCACTATGAATAACCGCGTCATTCATGCGCTGTATCAGCGTATGCAGGCGCTCGGTTTTTCCGTGCTGCGCTTCAACATGCGTGGCGTTGGGCGCAGCCAGGGCCGCTATGATGGCGGCATTGGTGAAATCTCCGATGCCTGCGCGGGTCTGGATTTCCTGCAGACGGTCAATCCCAACGCGTCTTCGCAATGGGTGCTTGGCTATTCCTTCGGCGCTTATGTTGGCATGCAAGTGCTGATGCGCCGGCCGGAAATGGGCGGCTTTGTTTCCATCAGCGCGCCCGCTTCGCATTATGATTTCGGCTTCCTGGCCCCTTGCCCCTGCGGCGGGCTGATCCTGCATGGTGCCGATGATGAATTGGTGCCGGAAGCTTCCGTGAAGAAGCTGGTGGAAAAGCTGAATACACAAAAGGGTGTCAGCATTGACTATCGCGTCATGGCCGGTGCGGGCCATGTCTTCACGCCAGAGCAGACCGATAAGGTTGTGGATGCGGCGGAAGATCACGTGATGGGAATTCTGAACCGCAACCGCATGGCGCTGGCGGCTGACTAAGCCTTGGTGCCATGCCTCGCAAAAAGGCCGCGCGGATCATTCCGGGCGGCCTTTTTCATGCGCGCGGCTTGTGCTTGGATCGTCATAATAACCGGGAGGTCAACATGAAGCTTTCACGTCGCGCGCTGCTTGCCAGCGCCCTTGCCACCCCTGCCATTGCGCACGCGCAAGGCGGTTGGCGGCCAGATCGGCAAATCACTATGATTGTCGCCTTTGCTGCAGGTGGGGGCACGGATGTCGCCGCGCGCACCATTGCGCGCTTCATGGAAGCGGATCTGGGGCAGCCCGTTGTCGTGCTGAACCGTCCCGGTGCAGGCGGGGAAATCGGCTTCTCCGAATTGGCGCGCGCCAGGCCCGATGGCTATACAATTGGCTTCATCAATACGCCCAATATCGTGACCATCCCGATTGAACGTCGCGCGCGCTACTCACTCGATGATTTTTCCCTGATCGGGAACATCGTTGATGATCCGGGCGGCATGTGGGTGGTGCCCGATAGCCCTTACAAGACACTCGCTGATTTGTTGGCGGCGGCGCGGGCCAATCCGGGCACGATTGGCTATGGCACCACAGGCATTGGTTCAGATGATCATTTGGCGATGTTGGCGCTGGAACGCGCTTCCGGCACCAAATTCCTGCATATTCCCTTCGCCGGTTCGTCTCAGGTGAAGCAGAATGTGCTGTCGCGCACCATTCCGCTCGCGGTGATGAATGTGGCGGAAGGGTTGAATGATATGAACCAGGGTACGCTCCGCCCCATCGCGCAATTGGGTGAGACGCGGTGGGACCGCGCGCCCACCATCCCAACCCTGCGCGAATTGGGGTTTGACGTCGTGGAAGGTTCCATGCGCGGCATGGCTGCACCTGGTGGGATGCCAACTGAAATCATCACCCGCTTGGCGGAATCGGTGAAAAAGACCGTGGATAACCCGGAATTCCAGAGGCTTGCCGATCAGCAATTCCTGCCGCTCCGCTTCCTGGCACCCGATGCCTATCGGGCAGAGCTGGTGGCGCTGCGCGCACGCTATCAGGCGCTTTGGAATCTGCACCCCTGGCGGGAGTGATGGAGCATTTTCAAGCCAAGTGGAATCACTTGGCGGCTCGGAAAATGCGACCAATTAAAGCAGCGCCCCGATAATCCGCCCGCCCGTCAGTGGGCGCGGCGCGCCGGTGGTGCCAGGGAAACTTAGTGGCAGGCCGCGCGCCACGCGGGCGGCCAAAACGCCAAAAGCCTGGGCTTCCAGCGCATCACCATCCCACCCTGCGACTTCAACGGGGCGCACCGGTTCTTCCAAGGCGCTGCCAAGCGCCTTCATCAGCGCAGGGTTGCGCCGCCCGCCGCCGGCGACCAGCCATTGCAGCGGCGGTTCCGGGAAATGCCGCGCCGCGGCGGCGACACATACGGCGCAGAAGGCAACCAGCGTGGCCGCGCCATCGGCGGCAGAAAGGCTACCCGCGCCGGCTTCTCGTAAGGCACGGTCGAAATCCAACCTATCGAGCGATTTCGGCGGTGGCGCGGCCAGATAAGGATGCGCCATCAACCGCCCCAGCACAGCGCCATCCGCCTGGCCTGCCAAAGCGAGTTTGCCCGCCGCGTCGTAATCCTTGCCGGTATGCTGGCGTGCCCAATCATCCAAAGGCCCATTGGCCGGCCCGGTATCAAAGGCCAGCATTTCCCCATCCGGCCCAAGCCACGTCACATTGCCAACCCCACCCAGGTTCAGGATGGCGAGTGGCTTCGGCAAAGGTGCCGCCAGCGCGCGATGGAATACCGGCACCAAGGGCGCGCCCTGGCCGCCGGCGGCGACATCGGCGCTGCGGAAATCATAGGCAACACTCATGCCCGTGCGGCGCGCCAGCATCGCGGCATCGCCGATCTGCCAGGTGAAGGGGGTGCCGGTGCGCCCTGGGGCGGCGGGGCGGTGCAGGATGGTTTGGCCGTGAAAGCCAACCAAATCTGCCGGCAGGCCAATCGCCTCCACCGCTTCGGCATGGCGTTCGGTCAGGCGGCGCGTGGCTTCCAGCAATTCGGGGTCATCGGGGGTCAGGTTTTCGGCGCGGTCCAGCAGGGACCGCAGTGCGCGGCGCAAGGCGGGGTCGTAAGGCAGGGTCTGGCGCGGGCCGAAGCGCGCAATCGCCTCCCCATCTGTTTCCAGATAGGCAGCGTCCACGCCATCCAATGACGTGCCACTCATAAGGCCGATGGTTCTCAGCATGATGGGGACGTGCTAGCCTCGCTTCCCTGTCGGCGGAAGCCCCGGCAGGCGTGGAATATCAAGAAACCGGATAGCATCATGAACAGCGCGCGAAGCGATTTCCTGCATGTGGCGCGGGAACGCGGCTATATTCACCAAACCACCGAAGAAGGCGCGTTTTTGGCGCGGCTGCAGGCTGGCCCGCTTGCCGGCTATATCGGCTTTGATGCGACCGCCGATAGCCTGCATGTCGGGTCTTTGGTGCAGATCATGCTGCTGCGCCTGATGCAGCGCACCGGTAATCGCCCCGTGGTGCTGATGGGCGGTGGCACGACGAAAGTGGGCGATCCTTCCTTCCGGGATGAGGCGCGGCCGTTGCTTTCGGATGCGCAGATCGAAATCAACAAGGCCGGCATTCGCAAGGTATTCGATGCCTTCCTGAGTTTTGGTGATGGCCCGACGGATGCCATCATGCTCGATAACGCGGAATGGCTTGATAAGCTGCTGTATATTCCCTTTCTGCGCGATGTCGGGCGGCATTTCAGCGTCAATCGCATGCTGACGATGGAAAGCGTGAAGCAAAGGCTGGAACGTGATCAGCCGCTGACATTCCTGGAATTCAACTACATGCTGCTTCAGGCCTATGACTTCCTGGAATTGCGCCGCCGCCATGGTGTGGTGCTGCAAATGGGCGGGTCTGATCAATGGGGCAATATTGTCATGGGCACGGATTTGATCCGGCGCATGGATCAGGCGGAAGCCTTTGGCCTTACAACGCCTTTGATCACCACCGCATCAGGGGCGAAGATGGGCAAGACAGCGAAGGGC
>CAMCZJ010000193.1 GCA_945886995.1 Asaia bogorensis | reverse complement strand
ACCTTCACACCAAGCCCATGCGCCAGCGCCGCCCAATCCGCGCGGGATTTCGGTATGGCCACGGCGTGCCCCGTATCCTCAGCGATGTTTAGCAGCGCCTGCTTCACGAAATGCGAAACAAGCCCCGGATTGGCGCCATGGGTCATGACGGCTGTCGGCCCCGCCCCATCCTTAAGTGCAAGCGCGCTTTCCCGCAGCGCGTAATTGGACCGCAGTGAGGGGGAAAGCGACGTGTCCGTATAGCCACCTACCCATGGTTCCACGCAGGTGTCCAGATAAAGCGCGCCGATATCGCGGCAGAGCTTCACCAGCGCAACCGACGAGATATCCACCGAAAGATTGAGCAGGAAATCGCCGCGCTTTAGGCGCGCGCTGAGCTCCGCGGCGTAATTCTCCCGCGTTAGGGGGAGGATGGTGTGACGAATGCCATGCGCGGCAGCAATTGCTTCGCCGCGTGCGTCGGAAGTCAGGATCTCAATCCGGTCCTTTGGCATATCAATATGGCGCAGGATCAGGGGCAGTACCCCTTGGCCGATGGAACCAAAGCCCAGGATCAGCAGGCGGCCAGTGAAAGCAGTGTGTTTCATGTTAGTTTTCCTTCCAAGTCACGCCGCGCGCGGCGCGTTTGTCACGTTTTGCGGGCTGACGAGCAATGGCGCGTCAGCAACTTCGGTCACCAAGGCGTGGTCGAAGCCATTGAAGGCCGTGCGCAATGCCGTGCCATAGGCCCCAAGCTGCCCAATTTCGACCCAATCTCCTTCGCCGATGTCACCTGGCAAAGTCCATGGACCTTTCATGACATCTGCCGAATCGCAGGTGGGGCCAAACAGTACGAATTCCTGCGGCGCGGCGCCTGGCTTGCTGCTGCCCGCACGGATCAGGCGATGCGGAAAGCGAAACCCTGGTGCCCCCGCGTCGGAAAGCGCGCCATAGACGCCATCATTCACGTAAAGCGCATTGCCCCGGCGCTGCTGCACCTGGACCACAACGGAGGCACCGCTTGCCACCAAGGCGCGGCCTGGTTCCGCCCAAATCCTGATGCCGCGCGGTAAGGCTGCCGCGCCTTCATTAATGGCCGCCATGAAGGCGGCAAGCGGGGGCGGTTGGCTACCGGGATAAAGCACCGGGAAACCGCCGCCCACATCAACAATATCCACCGCAACACCGGCCATGTTGATCACTTCCGCCGCCATCTTCATGGCGCGGGTCCAGGCTGCGGGTTCCAGGCATTGCGACCCGACGTGAAAGGAAATGCCAAGCCGCGCTGCATGCGGGCGGGCGGCGCGCAGCAATTCTGCCGCCACAGCGGGTTCCGCGCCGAATTTGCCGGAAAGATCATAGGCCGCGCTGCCCTTGGGCAGGGCCAGCCGCACGACAAGGCCGCGCGCGCCTTCACCGGTTTCGGCCAGGATTTTCCAAAGCTCATCAGCGGTGTCGAGCACGAAATCGCGCACGCCGAAATCATGCCAGGCAGCACGGATCGCGGAACGGGATTTGACCGGATGCATGAAATGCAGTTCTGCCTTCGGGAAGATGCTGCGCAGCAGCCGAACCTCGGCATCAGACGCGCAATCAAAATGCGTAATGCCGCCGGCCGCGATGGCGCGCAGGATGGTCGGCTCCGCATTGCATTTCACGGCATAAAGGACATCACCCGGAAAGGCCGCTGCAAAATCACGCGCAGCCGCGGTGACCGCCGCCGGACGCAGGCAATAGACGGGGTTTTCCGGCTGCAGGACCTGCACCAGACCATCCACGGAAGGACAAAGCGGCGCGCTGGCGGAACGGCGCAGCGGAGAGACGGCAGTGCGGGTACGAATATGGCTCATCACGGAGACCCCTTCTGGAAGGGAAGAAACGGCGCCCCCGCCGCCGCACCGCAGCCCGGGGGGGCTGAGTGCAGCGGCGGGAATAGGGAAGCCCGCCGGGCGCCACGCCGCGTTCCGACCCCGAACCCCCCTCGGCCTGCAAAGCTGGCTTAGGGGCAGGGTGGGCGTGCAGCTATGCCTTTAGGGCGCTGCGTTCAAAGCGATGAGGAGGTCATCGCAGAGCGGCAGACAGGCGACACAGGCGGCTCCCTCGAACATTCCGGCCCATTGGTGGCCGGATCGAACAAAGGACGCGTCCCGTCGTTGCTTGTGGCCCGATAATGATAAGCGGGCCTTGCGGCACGTGCGATGGCGTCAGCGCCTCCATCCCGGATGGCGCTGACGGGTTTATATGCGGGGTTTATGCCGAATGCAAGAGAAAATTCGCCCCTTATCGTAAAATGTCTCGGCGATACGCCTGATGGCTGCAATTGAAGCGGGAAATTATCCGGCCATCACTTCCTTCCGGCCAAAAGGCACAGATATTCCCAGCCCATGGTGGCGGCGGCCAGTGCGGTGATTTCCGCGACATCATAGGCCGGGGCCACTTCCACAATATCCGCACCGCGAAAATCAACACCTGCCATGCCGCGCAGAATGGCCTGGGCCTGCCAACTTGCCAGCCCGCCAATCTCGGGTGTGCCGGTGCCGGGGGCAAAGGCGGGATCAAGGCCGTCAATGTCGAATGAAAGATAGCAGGGGCCTGTGCCAAGCACGCCGCGTGCTTGGGCTATCACTGCGGCAATCGGGGATTGATGGACATCCTGCGCCGAGAGAATGGTCACCCCTTGCCCGCGCGTCCAATCAAACATCTCAGGCCAGGCGGGTGAGCGGATGCCGATCTGCACCATGCGCCGCGGATCAACCAGCCCCTCCGTAATGGCGTGCCAAAATACTGCGCCATGCGCGAAGCGCTGCCCGAAATTATCTTCCGAGGTGTCGAGATGCGCATCTATATGAAGCAGCCCGACAGGCTCACCAAGCCGCTTCGTCAGCGCACGAAGCAGGGCAAGGGTGACGCCATGTTCACCACCAAAGGCGAGCAGATGGGCAAGGCCTGTCGCCTGTTGCTCGATCATGGCAAGGCTTTTCTGGATGTCACCGAGCGCTATGTCGAATTCACCAAGATCGGAAAGATAAAGGCAGGTTGGATCAGCACCGCTGATCGGGTGCCGGCCATCTGTCAGCATGCGCGCGGCGGCACGGATGGCGCGCGGCCCATCGCGCGCGCCGGCGCGGTTGGTAGTACCGATATCCAGCGGTACGCCGGCCACACAAAAGGCTGCGCTTCGATCATGCATGCGGGCGCCAAGGTAGGAATGCGGCGCGGCAAAGGTGATAGGGGTTGTCATGGGCGTCTCTCGCGATTTTCCGTGGCGCAGTATGTGCCGATTTGCACCCCCAAGGGAGCCCTCAGTTTATCTTGTCTGAGGATCGGCGCTAACGAAGGAGGAATCGAAGGGCGAGGAGCGCGGCAAGACTCTTTCTTTGGAATGACGCTTTCTGTTTCGGGCCGAGCTATCCTTTTTGATTGACATCCCAATTGGGTCACATAGCTGCTGACGGCGGCGATTGTGGCGCGCGCAGCGCGAGCAGCGCCAGCGTGGCGGCAATAGCCAGCGCCGTGGTCATCAACAATACAGCGGTGGGGCCTGCAAAATCCAAGCTCAGCCCCACAATCAGCGGGGCCGTTGCCGTGGCGATGTTGGATGGCAAGGCGATCAAACCCTGGCGACGACCATAGCCGTTGGGGCCGAATAGGGCGAGCGGCAATGCACCACGGCTGATCGAAAGAAGGCCCGAACCGCCGCCATGCAGCGCGGCGAAAAGCGGTGCCAGGGCAGGTCCGCCAAGTAACAACGCCACTGCCGCGGCTGGATGGGACATGGTGGCGATACGTGCGGAAACCAGCGGATGTAATCGGCGCATCAGCCCAAATTCGGCAACGCGTGCGGCAACTTGCGCTGGGCCTAGCAGCGCCGCCGCGGCAACAGCAGCCGCGGGTGTGGCGCCAGCTTCCATCAAAAGACCAGGCAAATGGGTGCCGATACCCGAATGCACCACGCCCTGAGCAGAAAAGACGAAGGCAAGCAGCATGATGGCGTTGCGCGGGCTTTCACCGCCGGCTGCATCAGGCGCTTGGGGCAATGCGGAAGCCCTTGACCGCGGCAGGCAGGCATAGACGGAAATGCCAAGAACGATGTGCAGACCAGCCCAAGTCAGGCACGCTTCTCGCCAGCCCCATGCATCTTCGATCCAGGCGGTCAGCGGCCAACCGATGGTGCTGGCAAAGCCTGCAATCAGCGTGATTCCGGTAATGGGGCCGCGCGCGCCGCGCCCGAACAACACGGCCAGCGTCGAAAACGCAACATCATACAGGCCAAAGGCCATAGCGATTCCAATAACTACCCAGCCAGCCGCCATTCCCCAAATGCCCGTGGCAAGTGAAAGCAACACGAGACCAATGGCAAACAGTACTGAGGAGGTGAGCAGGAGTGGTCGGCCACCATGCGTATCCACCATGCGCCCCGCCAGCGGCGCCATTGCGCCGGCAATCAGCAGCGCCGTGGAAAGCCCCGCGAAAATGGCCCAACTAGGCAGGCCAAGATCGCGCGCCATCGGCACAGCCAAAATGGCCGGCAGATAGAAGCTTGAGGCGTAGCCGAGCGTTTGGCCTATCCCCAATGCCACGACCACGCGGCGGGTTTTTGGGGCAGTGATCCCGGTTTGAATGGCGGTCATGCCATCAGGCCGAATATGACAGTAGATTTGCCATGCTATGGCGCCTTGGCGTGGGGCGGCCGGCCTTTGGGACGCTGCTCTCTAAAGGCACTGGTGCCCGGATCATCTTGGGGTGAATGGGACTTCTCCGAAACTCGGTTCAGATGATTGCATGACGCACACGGGCGGAAAGCCATGCGCGGACCAGCGCGGTGCCCAGGTAAGATTGTAGGAGGTAGTTAAGGGCGCGTCACGCTTGTGTCACCAAGGGTGAGCGCGCCTTCTAAGCTTTCATCAAACTGCAACATTACCGCCATGGGTGCTTCATCACGAATAGATATGCCGATTACCGAAGCATAAGGATTTTGCAATGCGGCGTCTTCTCCAAATGGCAACCCTGATGGTCGGCATCTCCGGGGCTGCCATGGCTCAAACTCCCGCCGCAAGCCAGGATTGGCGCCAGCAATTCCGCCAGATTACTTTTGGAGTGGCTTCGGGCGAAAACCAGCAGGAAGGCAATCTGCGCTGGGCGCCAATGGGGCCGTATTTGCAACGCTGCCTTGGTATCGAACGGGTGACCACCCGCGTCAGCAATGATTATTCAGCGATGATCGAAGCCATGGTTCAAGGCGATGTTCACCTTGCCTGGTATGGGCCTGCACAATATGCGATCGTTTGGGACCTGACCCGCGGCGATGTTGTGCCAGTGGCGGTTGATGTCTCCCCACAGGGTGATATGGGATATAAGTGGAATATCATTGTCCGCGCTGATAGCCCGATCCGCACGCTGGAAGATTTGCGCGGCAAGTCACTCGGCTGGCCCACGCCAACCTCGACATCAGGCTATGTGCTGCCGATGCAGTTTTTCCGCGAACGCGGCTGGGTTGATGAACGTGGCCAGAGCAATTTCTTCGGTCGCTTGGTGCAGACCGGTTCACATGACAATGGCATGGTTTCCGTGGCTCAGGGCCGTTTGGATGCGACCACAGGCTGGTATTATTCGCCGCAATCAGGTGGCCATATTCGTGCGGCCGGTGCCGGTACCATCAAGCTTGAGGATATCCGCTTCATCCATGAAAGCGCGAGCATCCCGAACGCACCCTT
>CAMCZJ010000192.1 GCA_945886995.1 Asaia bogorensis | reverse complement strand
TCGGCGCCTCGGCCATGTGCCGCTGAGGCAATCGCAATGACCACATCGGCAAGCCCCGGCTGATCGAGCATCATCAAGGCGTTCCAGCCGCCACGCGATTGCCCAGCAACAATAATCTGCCGATAGCCGCGGCGGCGCAGCTCCGCCAGATCCGTCTTGAGCCAACGCGCCGCACGCGCCGTTTCATCGGAATTGGGATGGCGGTCAAAGCGCCAGACATCATAACCGGCGTTGTTGAAATGCCGCGTCCAGCTTTGCGGTTGTGAACCGCGCGAATCATCCATATTGCCACGTTCACCCTTGCCATGGGCGAAAACCAAAACCCCACGCGCCTGCTGCGGCCCCCACCAGATAAAGCGGTTATCCGGCACTGTATCATGCGCCATGGAGGAGATACCGATATTGGCGGGCGGCGGGGCAGGCGCCCATTCCCGCCCCGGCCGGACGATCGCAAGATCACGCAGCGCAACGGCGCAGTTTCCGGCGCCTGCGCGTCTTTCACAAGTGGCAATGGCCCTTTGTTCGACAAAAGCCGCATCGCCACCACCGGCCTGCCAGCCCATGGCACCGTTGGGGCCGACGGCAAAGGCACGCGGCGTATTCAGGCGAAGGAAACGTTCAAGATCCGCATTATTGGAAGCCGGCAGCCCCAGAACTCGCGCGGCATCCAGAATAGGCGCGGTCTGTGCCAAGCCAAGCCGCAACGGTGCCAGAACCAGTGACAAAACAAAACACAAAACCCAGCCATTGCGTTGCATGTCGCCCCATCCATCAAACGCGAATTGTTGCGTGAGTGGGCCATGAGTTGCCCGCTTTTGGCAAGGCGTCTTGTGCCACTTATGGGGTCCGGTTCCACGTGCCGAGCTTGGATGGATCGGCGCTTGAAGCCACGCGCAATAGGTCTGATACTCGCCCGAGAGGTCCCAGAAGACCTTCCATAAAAAAGGAGGATCGAATGCTACGCCGGATTGCCCTGACCCTTTTCGCCCTTTGCCTGCCCGGGCTTGCGCTTGCGCAGGGCTGGGTTCCTGAACGCCCGGTGCGCATCATCCTGCCCTTCCCGCCGGGCGGGTCCACAGACCTGGTCGGGCGCATCCTGGCGGATCGCGTCAGCCGCAGCGCGCCGCATCCTTGGGTGATCGAAAATCGCTCGGGCGCCAATGGCAATATCGGCATGGATGCGGCGGCTAAAAGCGCGCCGGATGGCTATACGCTTGGCGCCTGCACCATCGGCAATTGCGCGATCAACCCCGCCATTTATGCGCGCATGCCCTATGATATTGAACGCGATCTGATCCCGGTATTCTGGTCCGGCAGCGTCATGAATGCGGTAGCGGTGAACAACGCCGTGCCCGCGCAGAACCTACAGGAATTCATCGCCTGGGTGAAGGCCAATCCGGGTCGCGTGAATTACGGTTCCTCCGGCTTTGGGTCTTCCAACCATCTGATCCCGGAATTGCTGAATGGGCGCCTTGGCCTGACACTGGTGCATGTGCCCTTCCGCGGCGGGGCGCCCGCCCTGCAGGCGCTGCTGGCGGGCCAGGTGCAGGTAATGATGGAAAACATCCCGACGAAAATTCAGGCCATCCGCGCCGGGCAAATCCGCGCGCTCGCTGTCACGGGCCGGGAACGCGACCCATCGCTGCCGGATGTGCCAACCTTCGCCGAAGCCGGCATTCCGGACATTGTTGTGGAACCCTGGTTCGGCTTCATGGCGCCGCGCGGCACGCCGGATGCGGTGATTGCTGGCCTCAGCCGCCTGTTGAATGAAGCGATTGCCGATCCCGAAGTGCGCCGCAAATTCGCCGATCTTGGCGTGCGCCCCGAAGGCGGCCCGCCCGAGCGTTTCGCCGCCCATGTGCGGTCCGAAATCGCCCGCTGGCGCGAAGTGGTTGAAACCAACAAGATCGAGAAGCTGAACTGATGCCCTACCGCATTGTCCTTGGCCGGCCTTTGCATCCCGCAGGTGCGGCGGTGCTGGCCGCGCGGCCTGATGTTGAAACCATCGAAATGTTCGACCCACCGGCGCCTGCTTTGCATGCCGCGCTTGCCAATGCGGATGGGCTGGTGGCTTGGCTGGAACGCGTGGACAAGGCTGCCCTTGCCGCCGCGCCACGCTTGCGCGCTGTGTCACGCATTGGCGTTGGCTTTGACACGGTGGATATTCCCGCCTGCACGGAACGCGGCATTGCCGTGATGGTAGTGAATGGCACCAATGATCTTTCGGTCGCCGAACACGCCATGATGTTGATGCTGGGCGTGGCGCGGCGCGCGGTGGATTCGGATGCGCATATCAAGCAGGGCGGCTGGTGGCCCAAGGATGGGCCGCGCATGGTGGATTTGGCCGGCAAGACCGCGCTGGTGGTGGGCTATGGGCGCATCGGCTCACGCGTTGCGGCCTATGCGCGCGCCTTTCACATGAAGGTCATGGTGCATGACCCGCTTTACCATCCGGCGCGCATCGCCTCCGACGGGCATATCCCGGCGCGGGACTTCAAAAAGGCGCTGGCGGAAGCGGATGTGGTGACACTGCATTGCCCCCTGACGCCGGAAACCCGGCATTTGATGGATGAAGCGGCCTTTGCGGCGCTGAAACCAGGCGCCATTCTGGTGAATACGGCACGTGGGCCGATCGTGAAGCAGGAAGCCGTGGTGGCCGCGCTGCAATCAGGCCGGCTGATGGGCTTCGGCACGGATGTGCTGGAAATTGAGCCCGCCACGCCCGGCAATCCGCTGTTCAGCATGCCCAATGTCATTATCAGCCCGCATTCGGCGGCGAGTACGGAAGAAGGCACGGCCCGCATGGCGGAAGCGGCGGCGCGCAATATCCTGGCCGCTTTGGATGGCGCGCCCGATCCGGCCATGATGGTCAATCCGGAGATTCTGCAAAAGCGCTAAACCATTGTCAGGTTGCGCCCGGCGCTTGGCCGGGCGATAGCCACCGCCACGATGACCCTTCACGCCCTTCTGATCCATCTGGTTGCCGCCCTTGGCCTTGCGCTGATCTCGGCCAGCGTGGTGCGGCTGATGATTGCCTATCCGATCCTGGATCACCCCAATGCAAGGTCCAGCCATAGCCGGCCCACGCCGCGCGGCGGTGGGCTTGGGATTGTGGTGGCCTTCACGCTTGGTATGGGGTTGCTCTACTGGCAGGCGGAATATGCTCGGCTGCCGGGGCCGCAATTTCTGGGCGTGATTGGCGCTGCGCTGGCCATTGCCGCAGTGTCTTTCTGGGATGACGCGCGGGATTTGCGCTTTGCGGTGAAACTGGCGGCCCAAGCGCTGGCCGCCTTTGTGGCGATTGGCAGTGGGCTGGAATTGCAGCGCCTGGCGATACCCGGCCTTGGGCCGGTGGAACTTGGTGCGCTTGGGCCGGTGCTGACACTGTTCTGGATACTTGGCTGCACCAATGCCGTGAATTTCATGGATGGGCTGGATGGGCTGGTGGGCGGTGCCGTGTTTTTGGCGCTGCTGATCCTTTGCGCCATTGCCGGGCATCAGGGCGGCTGGTTTGTCTATTTGGCATCCTTGATGCTGGCTGCTGGTTTGCTTGGCTTTCTGCCTTTCAACCTGCATCCCGCGCGGATTTTCATGGGCGATGTCGGTAGCCAATTCCTGGGCTTCATGGTGGCGATCCTGGCCGTGGCGGCGGCGCGCTTCGACGCGGCGGAAGTGACCTTCATGCTGGTGCCGCTATTGCTTTTTGGCTTGCTCTTTGATGCGGCCTTTACGCTCGCCCGTCGTGCTGCGATGGGGCTCAATATCACCGCCGCGCATCGCACGCATTTGTACCAAATGGCGCAGCGCAGCGGGCTTGGTGTGCGGCAGGTGGCTGCGGTGCATTGGGGCTTTGTGCTGGCCAATGGGCTTCTGGCCTGGGTTTTTCTGGGGCTTGAGGCAGCCATCAAACCCTTTGTGTTATTGCCCGCGCTTGGCCTGCAAGTGATCTGGCTGGTCTATGTGCGCGCCCTGATGCGGCGCGCCGGGCTTTCCTGGCGCGAATGAGTCAGCGCTGCGGCGGGCGCGACGCCGCGCTTGCTGTTTGCTGGCGTTGGGCGCTGCTGCGTTGCGCATTATTGGCCGCGCTGCCCTGTTCAGTACGCTGCACTGGCCGCGCGGCAGGCCGCGGTGGCGTTGGCGTTTGGCGGTAGGCGACCGGCGCCGCGTTTTGGCGATTAGGCGAAGATGCCAGTTGCTGTGGCGCATTGCGTTGCTGCGGCAGCGTGGCCTGCGCCGCCCGCGTATTGCCCTGCGCCACGGGCCGCGCGGCGGGCGCGTTGCGGCGGGGTGCCGGCGCGGCGGCGGCCATCACGGAAGATGGTGCGCGCGGTGCCACCCCCATGCGCGAAAATCCCTGATCGAGCAGCGCGCCCATATGCCGATCACGCTCCACCCAGGAAGACCCGCCGAAGGTGGCCCCCACCAGCCGCACGCCATCACGCTGCGCCGAGGTCACGATATTGAAGCCGGACGCGTTGATGAAGCCGGTCTTGATCCCATCCGCGCCATCATAATCGCCCAGCATCCGGTTATGGTTACGGATTTGTGCCCGGCCCCAGGCGAAATGCACCGTGCCGAAATAATGATAGCGATTGGGGAAATCGGTAAACAAGCGCCGGCCAAGTGTGGCCATATCCCGCGCTGTCGTCACCTGTTCCCAATCCGGCAGGCCAGAGGCATTGCGAAAGCGCGTTTGTGTCATGCCAAGGCTGCGGGCGCGCATCGTCATCATTTGCGCGAAGCGTTCCTCGGACCCGCCTATGTGCTCGCCCACGGCTGCTGCCACGTCATTTGCGCTTTTGGTGACCAGCGCCAGGATCGCCTGTTCTACCGTCAGGCCACCGCCAGGCGGAATGCCAAGCTTGGAAGGCGGGCGGGAGGCCGCTTCCTCGCTCATGACAACGCGGCTGCCCAGTTGCGTGCGGCCATCGCGCAGCGCTTCGAACACCATATAAAGCGTCATCATTTTGGTGAGTGAGGCCGGGTAGCGTGGTTCATCAGCGCCGGCGTCAATCAATACGTTGCCGGTGCGGGCTTCCATGACAATGGCGGAATACCGGGCGCTGCCGATCTGCGCGTCTGCCGCGCGCCAAGGCAAGGCCGCCGCAGCCAGCCCAAACATGATTCCGGCGATTCGACCGGCAAGGCTCCCCAAGCCTTGGCGACGAAATATCATCCGCAAAACCCCCTTATGGCCCAAGGCTGTGCAGCCTTGTTCCGGTATCTCCCTTTCCCGGTATAGGTCACCAACACCCATCCGTCCAGCAAAAAGTACCTTGAAATACTCAATTCCTCAGAGGCTTAACAACTGTGCTTGAGTCGCCACCCGAAACGCCGGCGCCCCATGCCCCGAAGCCGGCCCTTAAAATTTTTGTGCAGTGCAAAAAAATTCCTTGCATTCCGATCCGACACGCGCGTAAGACAATATCATGTTGCAGCGCAGCAAATTCTCTCGGCCCTCCCGGCCGGCACGTAAGGCCCGGGCCGCTGCGCCCCGGACAGACAAGGAAAGGGTTGAGGTAATGGCGCAAAGCAAGAGCCAGGTTGTGAGCAAGGTGGCGGAAGAAACCGCGGCGCAAGCTCAAAAAGTAATCAATGATGGCGCGGCACAAGCCCGCGTCGCAATGGAGAAGAACATGGAACAGATGACCAAGGGTGCCGAGAGCATCTTCAAGGCGGCGGAAGAAGCCGCTGAATTCGGCCG
>CAMCZJ010000191.1 GCA_945886995.1 Asaia bogorensis | reverse complement strand
AGCCACCGACACTGGCCCCTATATCTTCAGCCATAGCGGAGAGCGCCCTTTTGGTAAATCAAGCAACGGGATGGCAAGTATTCTCGCCGCAGCCAATGCTGCCGGGTTGGCCAGTCACGATTGCAGACGCACCTGGACCACAATCATGCAACGGCTTGGCGTACCGCGGGAGTTACGGAAAACAGTTCAAGGGCAAGCGGTCGCTCATGACGCCGCTAGCGCTTACGAGAAGTATGATTTCCGTGAAGAAGGGCAGCTGGCAATGCAGCTCTTGGCCGATCACATCCAAGACATCGTTGCGGGCAAGCAGCCGAGGCAGATCCACTCTCGGCGACCAATGTCACACTGGTCGCACCTTGGGCCACTCAACCTCTATTCAGCTCAGGAATAACTTCGCCGCGGTGCGATGCATCGCAATTCTACGTCTCAGTACGCTTTCCCGCGCGGAAGATGATCTTTGGGATCCCGCCTATGCCAACGCTGCGGGTCAGTGCACAATTCCCAGATGCACCGAAGCACTGAAATGACGAGAGCAATACTGCGGAGGTCAAACACAGGCGCTCCAGCGGCGGATGGCTACCCTGTCAACGGGCACCATTTGCTGCGCCTCGGCTAGCGCCAACGCACTCCACTGTCCCAAAGCCTTACACATTAACGCGGCGTCTTCGGGTTCTCTCTTAAGAAGCCGCCAACACGCGTGGGGCGCCTCCTCTGGTAGACCCACGGCGGAGGCGTATTGGTCAAGCGGCAATCCGCCTCAGCGACGCAGTTACACCGACGCCATTTTGGCACCATAGTGGCACCGCAGCGCGCATCTCGCCAAACCGGAAAAACACCGAAACCCCACCAACCCATTGATTCAAAACCCTGCCCACCGGGGGACTCGAACCCCCACACCCTTGCGGGCTGCGGATTTTAAGTCCGCTGCGTCTACCATTCCGCCAGGCGGGCCAGGGCAGCGCTTACTAGACCTTTTCTGCCGCGCGTTAAATCACCCCTCACCTGCCGCCTTGGCGCGCGCACCAATCGCGCCAGATGAAGCGCCAGGCGGCCTCCAGCCCCCTGGCATAGGTGGCGGCATCGCCAAGCGGCCCAAGCGAAAGCCGGGCGCGCAGCGCGGCCAGCCCCGCGGCATCCCGCCCGAAGGCCACCGCTTTTTCGATATAGGCATCGGTATCGGCGGCAATCCAATCGGCCAGCCCCACTGCGCTCAGCAGCGTCTCCCCATTGCGGCTGATCATGCCGCCGCGCCCGCGCCGTGTCAGGGTGGGCACCCCGGCGTGGATCGCCTCAGCCGTTGTGGTGCCGCCCGGAAAGGGGAAGGGGTCCAGCATTAAATCCACCGTGGCATAGCGCGCGAAGTATCCGGCACGGGGGCTATGCCCTTCCAGATCAAGCCGCGCCACATCGCCGCCGGCGGCAGCAAACCGCGCGCGGAGCTTTCGTGCCGTCGCGGCTTCCCCCAGCGTGGTTGTCTTCAGCAAAAGCCGCGCATCGGGCAGGCGGGCCAGAATGGCGGCCCAAGCGGCCAAAACCTCATCATTGATCTTCGCCAGATTATTGAAGCAGCCGAAAGTCACATGGCCTTGGCGCAACATGGGCGGCGGGGTTGGGGCCACGGCGTCTCGTGGGGGTGTGAAGCACAAATAGCAACCCGGCAGGCGGAGCGGCTTTTCAATGTAAAGCGCCTCATCTTCCGGCGGCAGCACTACATTATCAGCGATGATCCAATCCATCGCCGCCACGCCATTGGTATTGGCATAGCCAATCCAGCTTACCTGCACCGGTGCGGGGCGATATTCCATCACGCCGATCCGGCTTGCCTCCGTATGGCCGGTCAGATCAACCAGAATATCAATGCCATCAGCACGAATTTGCGCGACTATCGCGGCATCTTCCAAGCTGCCCACAGGGCGCCAGGCATCAAAAAGCCCGCGCAGCCTGGCCGTGGTGACATCGGCGCGTTTGCTCACATCGTAAGCCGTCAGGCTGAAGCCTGCGCGCCGATGCTGCGCGATGGCGGCTTCCAGGAAATACCCAACGGGATGCTGCCGAAAATCGCCCGAAAGCATGCCAATACGCAGCCGCCTTTCTGTATCCGGCGTATTGGCGAAGGGTGCGGGCGCCTTGCGGGCAAAGCGCGCAGCATAGGCACGGTGCGCTGCCGCCACTTCCTCGGCGGTGATGCCCGGCATGTAATTCAACCCCAGCAGCAGGTTTTGCCAGGCCGGGCGGCAGAGCGGGTCTTGCGCAATGGCGCGGCGCTGCACCGCCATGGCCGCGCCGATATCGCCGGATTGCTGCAAGGCCAGGCCATAATTCACCTTGGCATCGGCGCGGTCCGGCATTTCGGCGGCCACGCGCGCCAGATGCGGAATAGCCGCGCTGGGCTGCCCAAGCCCCATCAGCGTGGTGCCCAATTCGCTGCGCATCAGCGTATCGCCCGGGCTTGCTTCAAGGACTGCCAGCAGATGAGGAACTGCCCGATCCGCGCGCCCGGCATCGCGCCAAAGCCGTGCGGCTGCACGGTGCAGTGGCTCTCCCGCGCCGGCGGCAAGGGCGGCGGAAATCACCTGGGCCGCCGCAGTGGCTCCCTCCGGCAGTAGCAATTCCACCAGATTGGCGGCGGCGCGCACATAGGCGGGGCGCTGGCGGAGCGCTTCGCGAAAGGCAGCTTCGGCCCCCGCTTTGTCACCTGAAAAACGCAAGGCATTGCCAAGATTATTGCGGATTTCCGGCGCATCATGGCCAAGCGCTATGGCGCGGGTGAAGTGCGCGGCGGCGGCGCGAAAATCCTTTGCCTCTAGGCGCGCCATGGCCTGTTCAAGCAGCGCCCTGCTATCGGATGCGGCACTCATCCTGCGATCGCATAGGCAGGGCGGCGCGGATCAGCCCCGGCGCGCACCAACCCCGTTATGGGATCAGACATTACCGCCTCCACACTGCCGGCAAGCCAGGTGATATCTGGCCATTCCTTGATGTCATGCCCGCGCCCGGCCAGTGCATTCCGTGTGGCTTCAGGAATGCGCGTTTCCACCGCAAGCCGGCGCGGGAAATAGTCAAACGGCGCGAAGGATGACGGGAAGGCATAGGATGAAACGCGCGGCGCTTCGATCGCTTCCTGCAATTCCATGCCGAAATGCAGCACATTCAACATTACCTGCAACATGGCCTGGATCTGTACATCACCGCCCGGTGTGCCGAAAGGCATCACACCACCGCTGCGCGTGACAACCATGGCGGGGTTTGGCGTCAGCCGTGGGCGCTTGCCGGGCGCCACGCCAGCGGGGTGCGCGGGATCGGGCCGGCTTTGGCTGCCGCGATTGGAAGGGATCAAACCAAGCCCCGGCACCACCGGCGAATTCCAGGACCCATCAGAAGGTGTGGCACTGAAGGCATTGCCCCAACGATCCACCACGGCGACATAGGATGTATCGGCTTCAATTCTGGGCAGGTCGCGCCGCACGGGCCCATCCGCCGCGCGCCCAGCGCCAAGCAAGGGCGGGTACATGGTGGGATGCGCGCGCACCGGGTCCATTTCCTGAACGCGCGCCGCCAGATGCGCGTCTGACAGCAACCGATCAATCGGCACATCAATGAAGGCGGGATCACCGAAATGATATTCGCGATCCGCCATCGCCGCTTTCACGCATTCGGTCAAAAGATGCAGGTATTCCGCTGAATTATGCTCCAACCCATCAAGCCCGGCGCGCTCCATCAACAGCAGCGCTTCAAGCAGGGCCGGGCCCTGGCACCAGGGGCCGCAGGTAATCACCTCATGCCCACGCCAGCGGCGCGTGATGGCGGGTTCCAGCCGAGAGCGAAAGCCCGCCATGTCTGCCATGGTCAGGAAGCCACCCTCGTGGCTTTGAAAGGCCACGATCTCCCGCGCGATATCGCCGCGGTAAAAGGCGGCATGTGCAGCGGCGAGCCCCGAAAGCCGGCCCTTTGCTGCGGCGCGCTTTTCCTCATCCACCATATAGCTCAGGCTACGTGCCAGATCGCTTTGGATGAAGCGCTCGTCGATTTTGGGCGGCGCGCCGCCGGGCAGGAAAATTGCCGCATTGGATGGCCAACGCGCATATTCCGTCACATGGGCCGAGACACTTTCCGCGAGCAGCGGATACACGGCAAAACCTTCCGCCGCGTAGCGAATGGCATATTGCGCCACATCACCGAAGCCCATCGTGCCATGGCGTTCCAAGGCCGTGATCCAGGCATCTGGCGCGGCGGGCACCACGGTGCGGCGCACGCCTTGGGGAATCTTCCCGCCATGTTCGCGCATGAAAACATCCGGCGGCAGAGACGCCGGCCAATGGCCAAGCCCCGCAATGGTTTCCACCTGCCCATTCGCCAGCCGGATCATGATGGGCGCGACCCCGGCCACATTCACCAAATCCGGCAGCAGCACCCCAAGCGCAATCCCAGCCGCGCAGCCCGCATCCACTGCATTGCCACCCGCTTCCAGCACCGCGTAACCGGCGGATGCCGCCAGATAATGCCCTGCCGAAATCGCATGGCGCGGGCCACTAAGCGTGGGACGGGAAGCGGGCATGGCTGATCTCCGCAATCAAGGCCGCAACCCTTAGCCCGCCCGGGTCTGGCGTCAACGCCCGCAAGGGGAGAGAATGCGCCCAAGCCAAGGAAGTACCGCTAATGACCGAAACCGAAAAACCCGTCCTGCTCACCATTGATTCGCGCGGCATTGCCACTGCCACGCTCAATCGCCCGCATAAGGGCAATGCCTATAACGCTGCCATGCTGGAAGGGCTGATTGCGGGGCTCGATCAACTCCGCCCCGATGCCGCCATTCGCGGCCTGGTGATCCGCGGCGCCGGCGCGCATTTCCAGGCCGGGGCGGATATTGATTGGCTGGCGGAAGTGGCGGCTTACCCGCCTGAGCCCGCCTTCGCGGCCTCCATGGCCACCACCGAAGCCATTCGGAAGCTCAATGAATTCCCCAAACCGACCTTTGCCGTGATCCAGGGGGCGTGTTTTGGCGGCGGTGTGGGCATTACCTGCTGCGTGGATGTGGCGCTGGCCACCCCCGCCGCGCAATTCGGCATTACCGAGGTGCGCGTTGGCGTCGCCCCCACGCCCATCAGCACCCATATGGTGAACGCGCTGGGCCTCCGGCAGACCCGCCGCTACGCCATCACCGGTGAGCGCTTTGACGCAGCCGAGGCTTTGCGTATTGGCCTGGTGCATGAAGTGGTAGTGGCGGATGCCATCGAAGCGCGGCTCGCGCATATCATTGACCAGATGATGCTTTCCGCCCCGACAGCCATTGCCATGACCAAAACCTCCTTCCTGGAGGCCAATGGGCTGACGCTTTCCCCCCGCCAGGTGGCGCAATTGGCGCAGGAGGGCTGGATGCAGCGCGCCGCGCCGGAGGGGCGGGAAGGTCTGGCGGCCTTCCAGGCCAAGCGCCGGCCTGGTTGGTACACATGACGCCTGTGGATAACGCCCAGACTTGTCCGGGCCTTTGTCACAAAAGCTTCATCGAACTGCAATCGAAGAGTCGCCGGGCCTTTATAGAAGCCTAGCGTCGTCCAAGCGGGCGGCCTGTTTCCAACATTCGGAGCATTCCTGTGGATAGGCGATCCCTTCTTCTCGGCGCTAGCGCCGCCCTCACTCTTCCGGCCTTTGGTGCCTTTGCCCAAGGCGCGCAGATCACCGGCGCGGGGGCGTCCTTCCCGAACCCGATTTACCAGA
>CAMCZJ010000190.1 GCA_945886995.1 Asaia bogorensis | reverse complement strand
GCGGCAGCCTCACGCGCGCGGTTCTCAGCGAAAAGGAAATTCGCGAGATGCAGATGCAATCCGGGCGACTCTGGCATTGCCTCAATCGCCCGCGCCGCCATCTTGCTGCCCACCGCATGGCGCTGCGTCTGCCAAAGCGCCGATAGCAGTGAATTTTGCAGCACCTCTCTCTCCGGCGCCAATTCACAGGCAATCTGCAAGGCTTCCACGGCCTCAGCGAAATCCTGGGCCAGCATGGCCTGCCGCCCGCGCCGCGCCTGGAGAGGGATGCTCGCTGGCAACGCCAGGCAGGCTTCCTGCAAAACAAGCCTTGCATCGGCGGCCCTTTCCTGGCGGATCAGTGTATCAGCCAGAATGGTCCAGGCTTCCTCCGCCAAGCCTGCGGGGGGGCTGCCTGCCAGAAAGCTTCGCGCCGCATCCTCAGCCGCCGCCAATTCCCCAGCCGCGAGCCAGAAATTCGCCTGCCCCACCCCAAAGCCCGGCTCATCCGGAAAGCGCGCTGCGGCACGCCGGGCCACTTCAGCGCCTTCCTTGAAGCGCTTTTCATGCCAAAGGCGATTCAGGGCAGCACGCGCCATCTCAACGCCCTGAGTGGGGGAGGGGGTTGCGGCCCCTGCCGGGTCTGTCGGATTTTCCGCCACCAGTTTTGCCCTGCCTGACCGGGTAAGAGGACTATTCTTACGCCATAAACCACATTGCTTGCCACAAGCTGAAGGGCTTTAGGCGCTGCGCCCCCGCCCACCGGCCAAAAGCACCAGCACAATCGCCACCGCCGAAGCCGCCGTGAACAGCCCAAAACCATTCACATAGCCAATCATCGCCGCCTGGCGCGTGATTTCCCCACTCAGCTTGGCCAATTCCGGCACGGTTTCCATGCCAAACCCGCCCATGGAGCCCGGCAGATAAAGCGTCCGATTGAAGGGGGAAATCATTTCCGTCATGCGGCTGTAATTCATGGCGCCCGACCGGATAATCTCAGCCACACTCAACGAAATGAACAGGCTGGACCCGATATTGCGCAGCAGATGGAACATCGCCATGGCTTCGGGCAAATGCTCCCGATCCAGCGTCTTGAAGGTCAGCACCGTCAGCGGCACCCAAATGATGCCAACCGAAACCCCTTGCAGCATGGCGTTCCACAGCAGCGCTTCCTCACTGACATTCAGGTCAAAGCGCATCAGCCAAAGCCCGGCTGCCACCATGGCGGCAAAGCCAATCGCCATGCCAATCCGCGGATCCCAGCGCCCGATCAGGAAGGTCAGCGCAAAGCCGATGGTACCGCCAATGCCGCGAAAGCCCACGATTTCGCCGATCACGCTATCGGGATAGCCGGCATATTGCTGTAGCAGCGATGGCAACAGCACAATCGGCGTGAAATTCACCATGCCATAGATGAACACCAGCAAAAGCCCGATGGCGTAGTTTCTATCCAACAGCAGCCGCAGATTCAAAAAGGGCTGCTTGGCGGTCAGGCTATGGGCGATGAAGATGTAGAAGGCCAAGCCGGCAATCGCGGTTTCAAGGATGATCTCGTTCGATTCATACCAATCAAGCCGCTGCCCGCGTGATAGCACCAATTGCACGCAGGAAATCGCGACCGTCAGGGCCAGAAAGCCAGTCCAATCAAGCGGTATGGGCTTGCCTGGCTCATCCTTTGGTAGCGTCGCCCAAAGCGCGAAGCTTGCCACTACGCCCGCCGGCACAATCATGTAAAAGGCCCAGCGCCAGCCATAAGCCTCAGCCAATTGCCCGCCGAATACGGGGCCGATCACTGGGCCCAACACCACTGTCATACCGAAGATGGAGCTCACCAACCCCGCCTGTTTGCGCGGGAAACTATCCAGCACAATCGCATTCGCCAAAGGAATGACCGGCGCGCCGATGCCGCCCTGCACAATGCGCCAGAGCACCACGGTTTCGAGCGAATCCGCCTGCCCGACCAGATAGGTTGAAATGGTGAAGCCCACCACGCAGAACAGCATCACCTGTCGCCGCCCAGAACGCGCAACCAGCCAGCCTGTCATGGGTGTGACAATCGCGGTCGCCAGAATATTGAAGGTGGTGGTCCAGGCGATTTCATCCGCCGTCGCGGCCAGGCTTCCCTGCATCTGCGGCAGCAGGGTGGAAGCAACCAGCAGCGTGGTGGCGTAAAGTGTAGCACCCATGACCACCGCCGCCAGAATCAGGCAGCGCCGCGTGAGCGACAATTCCAGGATCGGGTTGGTTTCCGACATTAAAGACCCCACCCAAGCTGGCCCGGTGGTGCCTGTTTTCGCCAAGAATTCACCCGCAAGCCTATGGCGGACATGGCATTTTCCTGCCAAGCTGACTGTGATGAGGAAACGAATACTGCCAAGTCTTGGCGCCGGTGGCGAGCCTTTCTCGCGCCGCGCCAAACTGTTCCAGAGCCACTGACCATGCGGGGCGGGCTTCTGCGCCTTGTGCTACTGGTGGGGGTGCCGGTGCTGGCGCTGCTGGTGGCAGGTGCTTTTTGGCTGACGGGCGGGCGCTACATCACCACCGAAAACGCCTATGTCCGTGCCGATATCGTGCAGATTGCCCCGGAAGTGGCGGGCCGCGTGACAGAAGTATTGGTGCGCGACCACGCGCATGTCGCCGCCGGCGCGGTGCTGCTGCGCCTGGACCCCACCCCCTTCCGCCTGGCGCTGGAAAAGGCGGAAGCTGAATTGGACGCCGCGCGCACACAGGTGGAACTCGCCCGCGCCACCTATCAAGAAACCCAGGGCGAAATGGCTGAGCTTGAAAAGCGCGTTGCTTTCCTTCTGCGTCAGGCCCGCCGGCAGGAAGAATTGGCAAGCCGCGGCATCGCCCCCACAGCGCGCATGGAAGAAACCCAGGTTGATGCGCAGGTAGCGCAGGACCGGATGAATGTGCTGCGCCAAAGACTTGTGCGCCTGCTGACCACGCTGAAGGGTGATGCCGATTTGCCGGTGGATGAACACCCCCAAGTGCGGGAGAAAATCGCCGAACGCGACCGCGCCGCGCTTGATCTGGCGCGCACGGAAATCAAGGCGCCGACAGGCGGCACCGTGGTGAATCTGCGCCTGCAAGTGGGTGAGCAATTGCGCGCCGCGACCCCGATTTTTGCGCTGGTGTCAGACAGCCGCCCCTGGGTGGATGCGAATTTGAAGGAAACCACCCTGACCCATGTGGCCATTGGCCAGCGGGTGGATGTGGTGCTGGATATCTACCCGAAAGTGACCTGGAAGGGCGTGGTGGAAAGCATCAGCCCGGCAACAGGGGCGGAATTCGCGATCCTGCCGCCGCAAAATGCCTCGGGCAATTGGGTGAAAGTGGTGCAGCGCCTGCCGGTACGCATCCGCCTTGAACCCCATGCGGGCGAGCCCCCCTTGCGCGCCGGCGTGACTGCGACGGTTTCTATAGATACCGGGCGCGGACGCAGCATTGCCGATGTGGTGGCGGGATTTTTTGATTTGTTTCGCGGGAAGGCGGAAGCTGCGGGGGGGTGATCAACGCCCGCATAAAGCGCGTCGCAGGCGCGGGTGGTGCTGTTGGAGAGGATTGAACTCTCGACCTCTCCCTTACCAAGGGAGTGCTCTACCACTGAGCTACAACAGCCAAGGCCCTGGCGGACGCGCATCCTCTAGCCCCAGCCTGGGGCTTCCCGCAACCCCTTGATGCCGGGCGCTGGCCCTGCCACTTCACGCCCGCATGGAAAAGGAAAGCAAAACCCCGCCCAAACCGGCCCCCACCCTGCGGGAGGAAAGGCTGGCTGCGGCGCTCCGGGAGAATCTCCGCCGGCGCAAGGCTCAGGCCCGGGCGCGGGATGCGGCAGAAGCGCCCCCCAAGCCAGACAGCCCGGAAAAGCCAGGGGAATAGGCCCGGGCCCGGCGCTGGCTTTCCCCAAGCCACCCATCTGCGCTATTCCCCCCCGCAAGGCGCCCGGTGCGCGCAAGCTTAAGGATATGCCATGAACTGGATCAGCGATTGGGCCCTGCCGAAGATCCAGGGTCTGTTCAAGCGGGAAGCGCCGGAAAACCTCTGGCACAACTGCCCCTCCTGCCAGCAGATGATCTTTCATCGGGATCTGGAACGGGCGCTGCGCGTTTGCTCCCATTGCGGGCATCACATGCGCCTCGGTGCCGCGCAGCGCTTGGAAGCCACTTTGGATGCGGGCTTTTCCCGCATTGAATTGCCCAAGGCGCCCGCTGATCCGCTGCGCTTTCGTGATCAGCGCCGCTATGCGGACCGGCTGCGCGAAAGCCAAACCAAGACCAGCATGGATGATGCCGTGGCCGTGGCGCATGGCACCATCAATGGCCAACGCGCGGTCGTTGCCGCCTTTGAATTCGCTTTCATGGGCGGGTCCATGGGTGCCGGCGTGGGTGAGGCCATTGTCACCGCCGCCAAGCTTGCCGTGCTGCAGGATGCGCCGCTGATTGTCTTCACGGCCTCGGGCGGGGCGCGCATGCAGGAAGGTGCGGTCAGCCTGATGCAAATGCCGCGCACGGTGATTGCAACGCGCATGGTGAAGGAAGCGGGCCTGCCCTTCATCACCGTGCTGTGTGACCCGACCACAGGCGGTGTGACCGCCAGCTTTGCCATGCTGGGCGATATCCAAATCGCCGAGCCAGGTGCCATGATCGGCTTTGCTGGCGCGCGGGTGATTGAACAAACCGTGCGCGAAAAATTGCCGGAAGGCTTCCAGCGCGCGGAATACCTGCTGGAACACGGCATTCTGGACATGGTGGTAAAGCGTGGTGAAATGCGCGAAACCTTGGCGCGCGTGATTTCGTTGCTGCGCCAGCCGCTGCTTGAACGCAGCGATGAAGAAGCGGAAGCCGCCACCGCACCTGCCGAATAAAGCCCTTGTCCCGCGCTGAAGCGATTGTGGAGCGTCTCCATACGCTCCACCCCAAACTTATTGATCTGAGCCTGGGCCGGATGGAGGCTTTGCTCGCCAAGCTCGGCCATCCGGAACGGCGCCTGCCGCCCGTGATCCATGTGGCGGGCACCAATGGCAAGGGTTCCACCTGCGCCTTTCTGCGCGCCATTGGCGAAGCGGCGGGGCAGCGCGTGCATGTTTATACCTCACCCCATCTGGTGCGCTTTCATGAACGCATCCGGCTTGCCGGCGATTACGTGACGGATGAGGCGCTGACCGCGACGCTGGAAGAAGTGGAAGCGGTGAATGAAGGCGCGCCGATCACGGTGTTTGAAGTGACGACGGCTGCCGCCTTTGTGCTGTTCAGCCGTGTGCCGGCTGATTTGCTGGTGCTGGAAGTGGGCCTGGGCGGGCGGCTGGATGCGACGAATGTCGTGCCGCAGCCGGCGGCATGCGCCATTACCTCCATTTCCATGGATCACATGGATTTCCTGGGCGATACGCTCGGCAAGATCGCCGCCGAGAAAGCCGGCATCATGCGCGCGGGCGTGCCTTGCGCCACGGGTGCTCAGGCCGCGGCAGCGCAGGATGTGATCAGTGCGACGGCAGCCGAACGCGGCGCGAAGCTGCTCCGGCGCGGTCAGGATTGGTTTTGTGAGACAACGCCAGAGGGCTTGCGCTACCGCGATGCCAGAGGCGCGCTGAGCCTCCCGCCGCCGGGGCTGATTGGGCCGCATCAGGTGGATAATGCCGGCATTGCCATCACTGCCTTGCGCGCTGCTGGCCTGCCCTGGCTGAGTGATGCGGCGATTGCTGAGGGCATTGCCAAGGCGTCTTGGCCCGCGCGCTTGCAGCGCCTTTCGGGCGGGCTTTCTGC
>CAMCZJ010000189.1 GCA_945886995.1 Asaia bogorensis | reverse complement strand
GCACCGGCGGTGAGGGTATTGGCAGCGCCGTCACCTCGCAGGCTGTCATTGCCCGCACCTGTGATGACATTTTCAATCCCGGCAAAGGTATCATTCCCTGCCGCGCCAGTCGCCCGCAGCGTCGCAAGATCAACCGTGACCGCTTGGCTGGACGCGGTAAGATCAGCGTAGCTCAGCAGATCACTGCCAGTACCGCCATCAATCGAGTCATTCCCCGCGCCACCACTGATCGTGTCATTGCCGGCACCGGCGGTGAGGGTATTGGCAGCGCCGTCACCTCGCAGGCTGTCATTGCCCGCACCTGTGATGACATTTTCAATCCCGGCAAGGGTATCATTCCCTGCCGCGCCAGTCGCCCGCAGCGTCGCAAGATCAACCGTGACCGCCTGGCTGGACGCCGTAAGGTCAGCGTAGCTCAGCAGATCAGTACCAGTACCGCCATCAATCAAGTCATTCCCAGCGCCCGCATTGATCGTGTCATTGCCTGCACCGGCGGTGAGGGTATTGGCAGCGCCATCACCCCGCAGGCTGTCATTGCCCGCACCTGTGATGACATTCTCAATACCGGCAAGGCTATCATTCCCTGCCGCGCCAGTCGCCCGCAGCGTCGCAAGATCAACCGTGACCGCTTGGTTGGACGCGGTAAGGTCAGCGTAGCTCAGCAGATCAATGCCAATACCGCCATCAATCAAATCATTCCCAGCGCCACCACTGATCGTATCATTCCCAGCCCCGCCGCTGAGCGCATCATTGCCCGCAAGGCCCTCAATCAAATCATTGCCGGCATTGCCCGATAGAACATTCCCATTGGCATCACCCCGCAGCGTATCCGCGCCAGATGAACCAAAAAGACCAGCCAGCGATGTGACCGTACGCGCCGACAAATCGTAAAGCCCGGCATCCGCCGCAATAAGATTATAGGTGCCGAGCCCAGGTTCTTCGCCGTTCAGTGTGTCTACGACATAACCATTGCGAATGGCGCTAAAGCCCGCAAACTGCGCCGCCGTGAGCGTAACGCTGGAACCCCCAGCCTCAAGACCCTCTAGCCCCGCCGAGAAGGGGTTGGCATTTATCTGAAGGACCTCAAACCCACTGACGGATGACCCCGAAAGATTCGATGTCCCCACAACCCAAAGCGCATCCTGGCCGTCACCGCCATTGAGCGTGCTTTGCACCGACCCACCAACAACCACCGTATCATTGCCAGCACCAGCAAGGACACTATCCCTACCCCCAAACTCACCGCCTATCTCTGGGACAACAACCCCATTTCCGCTTAGGATAGAGTCCGCACCATTACCGCCAATCAGCGTATCAGATTGAAAAGTTACAACGCCTGGAAGTTCCTCAATAACCGCAACACTCCCACCCACCAGCGTATCATTACCTTCACCACCATCCAGCCGATCATTGCCATCAACGCCAGCAAGGACGTCATTGCCTTGAAAGCCATAGATACTATCCGTAGTGATGCTTCCAATTAAAGCATCGCCTAAAGGTGAACCATTGAATACGGGCATGAAATATCTCCCAAAGAACAATTGTTAAATCAGGTTAACGCACCTACCTTTGATTCGTCAAGCAACCGCAGGTGGCAGGCACCTACCGCGGTGGGTTTCCCCAACTGGCATCAATGAAACCAAGCAAGGGAACCTCTGATCAGCCGCGCAACGGCGTCAATGATCTGCGGTCACGGCGATCCAGATCGGCTTCCTCCCATTTCTGATCGCTTCCCTGTCTATCTTCGGGGCAGAGCACAAAGCGGAGGACTCTTCGTCTGACTGGTTACATTCAGGGGAGCACGTCAGTTGTGGAGTATGTCGGCCGTGATCGGGCCGCGTTATCTGCGTCAATTATGCGATGTAAGGCTGGTCCAGCCCCTGTTTCACACGGTTGCCTCGCGTTTTTCTCGGTTTGCTAGGTCCCCCGTGAAACCCCACGAACCCAAAGCTGATATGTTTTGGCCTTTCCTGCCTTTGGGGGTTTAGGCTAGTATTGATGTTAAAGCGCTTCAGATCAAAAGCGTACCCAGGCGACCACAATCCAGGATCGTTCGGTGCCCTTACTTTAAGGGCTCTCTGGAACAACATGAAACGGAGGCAGCAGTGGCAAAACTCAATGTGAATGGCCGCGTTATGGATATCCAGGTGGAAGCGGATACGCCGCTGCTTTGGGTATTGCGCGAACAGCTTGGGCTGACAGGCACGAAATACGGGTGCGGCGTGGCGCAATGCGGTTCCTGCACCGTGCATGTGGATGGCGCGGCGGTGCGCGCCTGTGCCATACCGGTTTCCGCCTTCAATGAGGGCCAGAAAATCGTCACCATCGAAGGGCTTTCGCCCGATAGCAGCCACCCCATTCAGCAGGCCTGGCTTGCTTTGGATGTGCCGCAATGCGGCTTCTGCCAGCCCGGCATGATCATGGCGGCAAGCGCACTACTTGCGGCTAATCCTAAACCGACCGAGGCGCAGATCCGTGAGGAGATGACCAATATCTGCCGCTGCGGGACCTATAATCGCGTCATTGCCGGCATCCAGCGCGCCGCTGGCATCAGCACAAGCGGTTGAGGGGGAGAAGCATCATGAATGCCATTACACATCCTTCCCGCCGTGGCTTGCTGGCAACCGTATCCGCAACCCTTGGCGCCTTCACCTTCGGCTTTCATGCGCCGCTGGTGAAATCTGCCGCCGCGCAAGGCGGCAATGCGGTACCGGAGATCAATGTCTGGGTCGTGGTGCGGGCCGATGATACGGTTGTCATCCGCATCGCACGTTCTGAAATGGGGCAGGGGACCCTGACAGGTCTCGCGCAATTGGTGGCCGAGGAATTGGAATGCGATTGGTCCAAGGTGACCACGGAATATCCAACACCGGGGCAAAACCTTGCGCGCAATCGCGCCTGGGGGAATATGTCCACGGGCGGCAGTCGCGGCATTCGCGACAGCCATGATTATGTGCGTAAGGGCGGAGCAGCGGCACGCATGATGCTGGTGCAGGCGGCTGCCAATGCCTGGGGTGTGCCGGCGGCGCAATGCAGCGCGACCAATAGCATCATCACCCATGGCCCGAGTGGGCGCAGCACCAGCTTCGGCAAGGTGGCGGAAGCGGCGTCACGGCTGACACCGCCCACGGATATTCCGCTGAAGGACCCAAAGAATTGGAAGCTCGTTGGTAAATCCATCCCACGGCTGGACACCGCGCAAAAGCTGAACGGCAGCCAAATCTACGGCATGGATCTCCGCCTGCCCGGCATGCTGAATGCAGCGATTCACGCCTGCCCAGTATTTGGCGGCAAGATCGGCGCAATTGACAGCAAAGCGGCGGAAGCGATGCCCGGCGTCAAGCATGTGCTGCGCGTTGGCGATAATGCTGTGGCGGTGGTGGCCGATACCTGGTGGCGCGCCAAAACCGCGCTGGACGCGGTGAAGATCACCTGGGATGAGGGCGCGAACGCTACTGCGTCCTCGGCTTCCTTTGCTGAAGTGATGAAGGCCGGGCTGGATGCGTCGGAAGCCGCGGTGGGCAATCGCAATGGCGATGCGCGCGCGGCCTTGGCGGGTGCGGCGAAGCGTATTGAAGCGGTTTATGGCTATCCGCATCAGAACCATGCCTGCATGGAAGTCATGAACGCGACCGCGGTTTGGACGCCGGAGCGCTGCGAGGTTTGGACGCCCACGCAGAATGGCGAAGCGGCTTTGGCCGCAACGGCAGAAGCCGCTGGCCTGCCGCCCGCGCGGTGTGAGGTGCATAAGATTCATCTGGGCGGTGGCTTCGGCCGGCGTGGCGCGGTGCATGATTGGGTGCGTCAGGCGGTCGCCATCGCGAAGCAAATCCCCGGCACGCCGATCAAGATGATCTGGTCGCGTGAGGAAGATATGCTGCAGGGCCGCTTCCACCCGGTAACCATGTGCAAGCTGCAAGGTGCTTTGGATGCACAGGGCAATCTGACTGGCCTGCATATGCGTATTTCCGGCCAATCCATCGTGGCCGGTATTTTCCCGCAGAATATCCGCGATGGGCGTGACCCCGTGGTTTTCCAGGGGCTGAATGCCAGCGGTGGGGAAGCGGATATCGGCTACAGCATTCCGAACCTGCTGATTGATCACGCCATGCGCAACCCGCATGTGCCGCCGGGTTTCTGGCGCGGGGTGAACCTGAATCAGAATGCGATTTATCTGGAATGCTTCATGGATGAATTGGCCCATGCGGCGGGCAAGGACCCCTTGGCGTTTCGTCGCGCGCTGATGGGTAATCATCCGCGCCATCTGGCCGTGTTGAATGCGGTTGCGGAGAAGGTCGGCTGGGGTAGCGCAGCCGCGCCGGTGAATGGGCAGGCGGTTTTCCGTGGCCTTGCTCAGACCCATGGCTTTGGTAGCTATGTGGCAGCCTGCGCTGAAGTTTCTGTCAGTGACAAGGGCGAGCTTAAAATTCACCGCATTGTAGCCGCGACGGATTGCGGGCATGCGGTCAATCCGCAGCAGATTGAAATGCAGGTGGAAGGGTCCTTTGTCTATGGGCTCTCGGCCGCGCTGCACAGCGAATGCACCGTGAAGAATGGCAGGATCGAGCAGGAGAATTTCGATACCTATCAGGTGCTGCGGATGGATGAGATGCCGAAGGTGGAGACCATCATTCTGCAATCGGGCGGCTTCTGGGGCGGTGTGGGCGAACCCACCATCGCCGTTGCAGCGCCTGCGGTATTGAATGCGATCTTTGCCGCGACCGGAAAGCGGGTACGCCAATTGCCGCTGAAGCATGCTGACCTCAGGCGGGCGTGAGCGTAGCGCGGTTTCTGGCGGGCCTGGTGCTGGCCATGGCAATCCCGGCCATGGCCAGGGCGCAAGCAGGTGTGGTGACAGGTGATGCTGTGGCGCAATCACTCACGGGCAGCGCGGGTGATGCGGCACGCGGGCGTGCCATCGTCACCGACCGACAAAAGGGTTTTTGCCTGCTTTGCCATAGCGGGCCTTTCAGCGAGGAACCCTTGCAAGGCAATCTGGCGCCGAACCTGGCCGGCGCCGGCAGTCGCTGGAATGAGGGGCAGTTGCGCCTGCGCCTGATGGACAATAAGCGCGTCAATCCGGAGAGCATTATGCCTGCCTATCATCGCATCGAAGGCTTGAATCGCGTTGGGCCTGTTTGGCGTGACAGGCCAATCTTGAATGCGGCAGAGATTGAGGATGTGCTGGCGTTTTTGATGGGGCTGAAGTCGGAGAAGGCACCATGAAACTCTCACGCCGTATTCTGCTGGCCGCGCCAGGGGCGCTGTTGTTGCCGGCGCCAACGCGTGCGGATCAGCAACGCCTTGCGGCAGCTTTGCGGGAGTTTACGGGTGGCCAGCCGATGCGCGAAGGGCGTGTGCGGCTTGATGTCTCGCCGCTCGTGGAAAACGGCAATGCTGTGCCGATTTCGGTTATGGTCGAAACACCGATGACGGCGGCGGATTATGTGCGCCGCATTGGCGTTTTCAATGAACGCAATCCGCAGCCCAATGTGATTACCGCGCAGTTTGGACCAAGATCGGGGCGTGCATTCCTTGCCACGCATATTCGCTTGGCAACCTCTCAGGCCTTGGTGGCGGTGGCGGAAATGAATGATGGCAGTTTCTGGTCGCAGCGTGTTGAGGTGATTGTCACCTTGGCCGCCTGCATTGAGGGCTGAGCCATGGCGCGCGTATTGCTGCGGGTACCGACAACGACGGAAAAGGGCGCCGTCGTTGAGATCCGTGCCCCGATCCAGCATGTGATGGAAACCGGCTATCGCCCGAATGCCGAAGGC
>CAMCZJ010000188.1 GCA_945886995.1 Asaia bogorensis | reverse complement strand
CCGGGCGTCAGTGGTTGGGGCGCCGCGGCAGGCTGCGCCTGGGCGTGCTGGTCAAGGCTGGGCTTGCGAGCAGCGCAGCACTGGCAAGAAAGAGGGAACGTCGGGCGGATTGCATGGCAAGACTCCCCTGAGCTTCAGGACAACTGGATGAGCGAAGCCTTGCTTACACAGATTCTCTTTCCGGTTAAAGCAATTTCTGCTCCAGATTTTCGATTGCCGGCCGCCGATACAACCAGGTCCGTCAGGAGACAGACTCTCCTGCGAGATACTGTGTGAGTACCGCAATCGCCGCCATCAGATCATCGGTTTCCATCGCCTCATGCGGGTTGTGGCTGCCGTTTTGATTACGCACCAAAAGCATACCGGTCCTCACACCCGCTGCCGCGAAGTTGTTTGCATCATGCGTGCCGGGGCTATGCAGCTGCGTGGCGGCGATCCCAGAAGCCAAGGCAGCCTCCGCAAGCCCCTTCATCAGCCCGGGGTCCATCAGTCCAGGCGCGGCGCTGCTGCGTTCCCCCAGGGTGATTTTCACGTTACGCCTTGCCGCAACTTCCGCCACAATCTCCTGCAATTTGGCCTCAAGCGCGACAAGATGCGCCGCATCATAGCCACGCAGATCAAGGCTCATTTCAAAATCGCCAGAAACCGCAGTCAGTGAATGCCGATCCGCCGGCGTATGGAAGCGCCCAATCGTCACCGCCATGGGCCGGCCCGCCGCTTCTTCTTCAAGCCACAGCTTTTCCAGGCACAGCGATAAATCCGCCCCCGCCAAGGCGGCATCCCTGCGAAAACGATGCGGCAGGCCGGTATGCGCATCCTCACCGGTGATACGAATAAAGGGATGGCGCAGATTGCCCGGATTGGCGATGCAGATGGCAATCGGTACGCCCGCTTCGATCAATTGCGGCGCCTGTTCGATATGCACTTCCAGATAGGCACCAATGTTGCCGGGGTCTCGCAACGTTTTGCCTTGGGCAAGCTGCGCCGGATCACCGCCAGCCGCCGCGATGCTTTCCGCCAGCGTCTTGCCGCTGCGCGCGTGGCGCAATTCCAAAGCACCCTGCGGCAAGCGCGCCAATAGGCAGCGGCTACCAATCAGGCCAAGGCCGAACCACACCGCTTCCTCACACCGCAACGCCAGCACTTCAATGTCTCGGCGTGGCGTGATGCCTGCCGCGCGCAGCGCTGCGACGGCGCCAATGCCAGCAATCACGCCCGCTGCGCCATCGAAATTGCCGCCCTGCACAATACTATCCAAATGCGAACCAATAATGATTGGTGGCGCTTCCGCCTTCTCAGCCGCCCAGCGCAGGGAAAGGTTGGCGCCGGCATCAATGCTGGCTTGCATGCCCAGCGCCTCACCTGCGTTGTGGATCAGATCATGCGCTTCATTTTCGCCGCGCCCATAGGCATCGCGCGTGATGCCGGGTGGGTCGGCACCAATCACGGCCACACCATCCAACAGGCTTTGCACCAGCGGCTTTTGCGCCGCAATCGCGTCATCCAGCTTCATGCTGCCAGCGCCTTTGCATCACGCAGCACCATATCCGCAGCTTTTTCGCCAATCATGATGCTGGGGACATTGGTGTTGCCGGAAGTCAGGCTTGGCATGATGGAGGCATCCGCCACACGCAGCCCGGCAATGCCATGCACGCGAAGTTCCGCATCCACAACAGCCATCGCATCGCTGCCCATTTTGCAGGTGCCAACGGGGTGATAGGTAGTCTCCGCCACCTGCTTCACCCATGCGATGATCTCCTCATCACTTTGCCGCGCTGTGCCGGGCGCAACCTCCGTCAGGCGCAAGGGCGCCATCGCAGGTGCATACATGATTGAACGCGCAACCTGAATCGCGCGCACTGTCAGCGCCGCATCCACAGGCGCTGAGAGGAAATTGAAATTGATCGCCGGTGGTACCTTGGGATCGGCTGAGGTGATGTGGATATGCCCCTTGCTTTCCGGGCGCATAACATGGGCGTAGCAGGTCATGCCGGATTGCGCTGCAATGCGCGGGCCATTCGGCCCTGCTTCCGTAAAAGCCGGCACCCAGCCAAGCAAAAGATCGGGCGCTTCCAGCCCCTCGCGCGAGAAAACAAAAGCGCGAATGGGGGCCGCCACCGCGCCCAACATGCCCTTGCCGGTCAACGCATAGCGCAAGGCCTGTTGAACCAGGCCAAGCCCTCGCCCGCGATCATTCAGCGTATAGCCCTTGGCACCCACCGCCCAGCGCGTGCGCGGCGCGTAATGGTCACGCAAATTCTCACCCACACCAGGCAGCGCATGCAGCATTTCAATGCCAAGCGCTTGCAAGCGTTCCGGCTGACCAATGCCCGATAACTCCAGTAATTGCGGCGAATTGATCGAACCACCGCTGATGATCACCTCCTGCCCCGCGCGTGCCTCAAGCACTTGATCGCCCTTGCTGTAGCGCACGCCAATGCAGCGCCTGCCCTGGAGAATCAATTTTTCTGCCAGTGCCCCGGTTTCGATATGCAGATTGGCGCGGCCGCGAATGGGGTCCAGGTAGCAGGCGGCGGTACTCATGCGGCGCCCACCCGCGATGCTTGCCTGGCTCATGGCAATGCCATCCTGTTGCACGCCATTGTAATCAGGGTTGTGGCGAATGCCGACCTCACCAGCCGCCTTGATCAGCGCCTGAAAAATCGCGTCACGCGGTTCAGGATTGGTGACGCGCAGCGGGCCTTCGGAGCCCCGATAAGCTGCATCACCATCACCCTGATAGGATTCGATCCGCTTGAAGAAGGGCAGCACATCCGCGTAGCTCCAGCCGCGATTGCCCATTTGCGCCCAGGTATCGAAATCCTGCGCCTGCCCGCGCACGAAAGCGAGGCCATTGATAGCGCTGGACCCCCCCAGAATGCGCCCGCGCGGCACGGGCAGGCGCCTTCCATTGGTGGTGGCTTCCGGTTCGGAAGTGTAGAGCCAATTCACATCAGGATTATTGATCATGCGCGCATAGCCAACGGGAATGCGCGTCCAGCGATAGCTGGCGGGGCCCGCTTCCAGCAGCAACACCTTATTGCGTGGATCAGCAGATAGGCGATTGGCCACCACCGCGCCAGCCGAACCGGCACCGATGATGATGTAGTCATATTGCCGTTCCATTTCCCCTGCCCCTTTTCCCTTCCGCCCTATGAACCCATGCGGGGCGCGATTAGGCAAGATGGGGCGGGCTGGACAGCGCGATGGAAAGCGCTTTCCCTTCTTCAAGGAGGGACCACAGTATGAGTGAGACCACAAAGCGTATCCGTGCCGCCGGCGGCAAGGCGGAAAGAATCGGCGTGGATGGCGTGGAGCTCTATGCGCTCTGCGACGGCTATCTGGATATGGAACTTTCGCGCTTTCCTGACATTAAGCGCGGCATTGGTGATGACCTTGCCATTGCTGATGGGCAGGATCTGAACGACATGACCGTTTCAGTGAATGCCTTTCTGTTGCGCCATGGTGATAGGCTTTGTCTGATTGATGCCGGGGACGGTGTTTGGCGCGGCGATACGCTCGGCCATTTGCCGTGCGCGCTCGAAGCACTTGGTATAGCCCCTGATCAAATCACGGATCTTTTCATGACGCATCTGCATCGGGACCATGCCGGCGGGTTATTCCATGAAGGTCGCTTGGTTTACGCGAATGCCACCATGCATGTCGCGGCGGATGAAATTGCCTTCTGGTCCGCGCCCGAGAAGATTGACGGCGTGCAGCGCGTGCAATTGCCGATCGCTGAGGCTGCCTTGCAGGCCTATCGAGAACGCCTGGTTGTTATTCATCCCGGCGAAGAAATCCTGCCAGGCGTTGCGGTGCGCGCCTTGCCTGGGCACACGCCCGGCCAGATTGGGTTTCAGCTTGGCAAGGAAAAACCCTTGCTGATTGCCGCTGATGCGCTGCATTTGCCCGCGCTGCAAATCAAACATCCGGAATGGGGTTTTCTGTTCGATGTGGATCAGGCGCAATCCCTGGCCACACGTACAGCACTATTGAAGGAGGCAGCGCAAAGCGGCTTGCGGCTTGCCGGCGCGCATTACCCCTTCCCGGGCGTGATTGCTGTGACGCAAGGCCCGGATGGGCGCGGTTTTCGCAACGCGGTGGATTAGGCCGGTCTATTCTGGTTCCGCAATCCGGTTGAGGCTGCCGCGCAACCGATCAAGCAGTCTGAATAGTTGTACGCATTCTTCGGTGGAGAAATCCGCGAGTGCGGCCTGGTAATAGGCGCGAATGGCCGGGCCCATCGCGGCCCATTGGCGGTTGCCTTCCTCCGTCAGGCGCACATGGCGCAGCCGCCCATCGCCCCCCGCGCGCAACCTTTCCACCAGGCCCGCCGCCACCAACCGGTCTATCACCGCGGTCAGATTCTGCCGACTGACCATGAGGAAGGCGATCAATTCCTTGACTGTCAGCCCAGATTCCCGGCTGCCCGGACGCGCCAAAGCCCCCATCACCGCCCATTGCTGCGTTGTGGCGCCGAATTCGGCCACTGCCCGGGTGCCGGTTTTGTGCATGAGGTTAGAGGATTGATAAAGCCTGAGAAAAAGCCTGTTGGCCACGTCGAACCGCGCCGCGTCATCCTCTCGCGCGGCTGGGTTTTCGGGGGTGGCGACCGGTAATTGCATCAATGGATTGCCATATCGGATTTAATATAACATAGTATTGCTATTCTGGTACTACCAGTCAAATCTTGCCTTAACAAAACCAGGGGGAAACATGCGCGGCCTTCAGCACAAAACGGTCATTGTCACCGGCGGTGGCGGCGGCATTGGCGGGGCCACCTGCCGGCGCTTCGGGGAAGCGGGCAGCAGCGTTGCCGTGTTTGACATCAATCTAGAAAGCGCCGCGAAAACCGCCGCGGCCATTACTGAAGCGGGCGGCGTGGCTGAGGCCTTCCACTGCGACATTACGGATCATGAAGGCGTGAAGGCCGCGGTGGCGGCGGCGGAAGCCGCACTCGGCCCCATCAGTATTCTGGTGAATAATGCGGGCTGGGATATCTTCCGCCTGTTCAAGGACACAACGCCCGATGATTGGCAGAAGCTGATCGCGATCAACCTGACCGGCGCGCTCAATATGCATCACGCGGTGCTGCAGGGCATGCTGGAACGCCGCCATGGGCGGATTGTGAATATCGCATCCGATGCAGCGCGCGTCGGTTCTTCCGGTGAAGCGGTTTACGCTGCTTGCAAGGCGGGGCTGGTTGGTTTTTCAAAAACCATCGCGCGTGAACATGCGCGCCACGGCATTAGCGTGAATGTAGTCTGCCCGGGTGCCACCAACACCGCGCTTTTCGCTGATTACAAAAGGGGTGCCGGCAATCCGGAAAAGCTGGAAGAAGCCTTCCGGCGCGCCACACCCATGGGCCGCATTGGTGAACCGGAAGACCTGCCCGGCGCCATCTTGTTTTTCGCGAGCGATGATGCCGCCTATGTCACCGGCCAGGTGCTGAGTGTCTCCGGCGGTCTGACCATGGCAGGCTGAGGAAAAACATCATGACCTATGAGGATATTCTGTTCGAAGCGCAGGATGGGGTTGCCACCATCACCATCAATCGCCCGCAGGTGATGAATGCCTTTCGCGGCCAGACCTGCGAAGAATTAATCCATGCGCTCAATCGCGCGGGTTGGGACAAAGCCATGGGCGTGATTGTGCTCACCGGCGCGGGTGATCGTGCCTTTTGCACCGGTGGCGATCAAAGCGCGCATGATGGGCAATATGATGGCCGCGGCATGATCGGCCTGCCGGTTGAAGAATTGCAAAGCCTGATCCGCGATGT
>CAMCZJ010000187.1 GCA_945886995.1 Asaia bogorensis | reverse complement strand
CGCGGCTCTCGCGGTTCACTTCGGTCCTTGGAAGATGTCTAGCCGGGCTTGCAGATGGCCTTCTTGCGCCATATCAAGAATCAACGCCGCATGCGGCAAGCGGGGGCAATCCAAATGGCCTCAGCTGCGCGCTAGAAGGCTGGCTTATTCTGCTACAGGGTGATGTATGGCTTTCGCGCAGCACATCGGCACCAGGCGCTACGTCTTCCCCGATCTGAAGACGCTGCTGGCGCGCGCCACCCCCTTCCGGTCAGGTGACGCCTTGGCTGGCATCGCCGCAGAAAGCGCCGAGGAACGCATCGCCGCGCAGCGTGCCTTGGCGGATTTGCCGCTGGCCCATTTCCTTTCGGAAAGCGTCATTCCCTATGAGGCAGATGAGGTCACGCGGCTGATCCAGGACAGCCATGACAAGGCGGCCTTCGCCCCGATCCGCAGCCTGACCATTGGCGGCTTTCGCGATTGGCTGCTTTCCGATGCCGCCGATAGCGCAGCCCTTGCGGCGCTATCTCCGGGCCTGACGCCGGAAATGGTGGCTGCGACCTCCAAGATCATGCGCGCGGCGGATTTGATCTCGGTTGCGGCGAAATGCGTCAATGTCGCGCGGTTTCGCAACACCATCGGCCTGAAGGGCCGCCTTTCCATTCGCCTGCAACCCAATCACCCAACGGATGACCCGCGCGGCATCGCAGCCGCCACCTTGGATGGGCTTTTGCTTGGCGCCGGTGATGCGGTGATTGGCGTCAATCCCGCGACCGACAATGTGGAAGCGGTGCTCCGCATCCTGGACATGCTGGACCGGCTGCGGTTGGCTTACGATATTCCGACGCAAAGCTGCGTGCTGGCGCATGTCACCACCACCATGCGCGCCATGGATTTGGGTGCGCCGGTTGATCTGGTCTTTCAATCCATCGGCGGCACGGAAGGCGTCAACCGTTCCTTCGGGGTTGATCTTGCGCTTTTGGCGGAAGCGCAAGATCAAGCGCTGACACTCAAGCGCGGCAGCCTTGGGCAGGATGTCATGTATTTCGAAACCGGCCAGGGCAGCGCGCTGAGTGCGGAAGCGCATCACGGCGTGGATCAGCAAACCTTGGAAGCGCGTGCCTATGCCGTGGCGCGGCGCTTTTCACCGCTGTTGGTGAATTCCGTGGTCGGCTTCATTGGCCCGGAATATTTGTTTGACGGCAAGCAGATTCTGCGCGCGGGGCTGGAAGATCATTTCTGCGGCAAGCTGCTTGGCCTGCCGATGGGGGTTGATGTTTGCTACACCAACCATGCGGAAGCGGATCAGGATGACATGGATGCGCTGCTGACGTGCCTTGCCGCCGCAGGGGTTACTTACGTGATGGGCGTGCCGGGGGCGGATGATGTCATGCTCGCCTACCAATCCACTTCCTTCCATGATGGGCTTTATGCACGCGCGGCCCTTGGCAAACGCCCCGCGCCGGAATTTGAGGATTGGCTGAACCGCATGGGCATTGGCAGCACGACGGATACGATCCCTGCACGCCTGTCACCCGCGCTGATCGGCCTTGCATGAATGCGCCCAGCAAATGGCATGATCTGCGCCGTTTCACCGATGCCCGCGTGGCACTTGGCCGCGTTGGCAATGCGCTACCCACCGCCGCGCATCTGGATTTTCAGGAGGCACATGCGCGGGCGCGCGATGCGGTCTGGTCCAGCCTGGATGCGGCGCGACTGGAGGAGGAACTCACGCCGCTTGGCCTGCCAGTGCGGCGCGTAACAAGCCAGGCCGAAGAAAGAAGGCGCTTTCTGCTGCGCCCTGATCTTGGGCGGCGACTGCCGGAAAATACCCGGCTGCCGCAAGCACCCGGCAGTATCGCACTGGTAATCGCCGATGGGCTTTGCGCCAGCGGCGTGCAGCAACAGGCGCCAGCGCTGATGCGCGTATTGGTGCCGGCGCTTGGGAAGGCGGGCTTCACGCCTGGCCCCATCATTATCGCGGAACAGGCGCGTGTTGCCTTGGGTGATGATGTGGCGGAAGCGGTGCAAGCGGCAGCCGTATTGGTGCTGATCGGCGAAAGACCAGGGCTTTCCGCAACCGACAGCATGGGGCTTTACATCACCTGGGCAGCGAAGCGCGGCAGCAATGACGCCATGCGCAACTGCATCAGCAATATCCGTCCAGGCGGGCTCAGCGCTGACTTCGCCGCCGCAAAGGCGCTGTGGCTATTGGTAGAGGCGCGCAAGCTTGGCGCCACGGGCGTGGCGCTCAAGGATGAAATGCCAAGCCATTATCGGCTGACGTAAAGGGCAGGCGCTTCAGCTTGTCGCGCGCAGCAACTTGCCCGGCAGCGCGCCCGTATCATGGCCAGCTTCGCGAATGGGCTTACCTGCCACCAGCGTCATGTCATAGCCATCTACGCGCTGCACCAAACGCCGCCCGCCCGCCGGCAGGTCATAGATCATTTCGGGATGATACAAACGCAGCGCATCGAAATTGATGATATTCACATCAGCCATGGCACCAGGGGCGAGCCGCCCGCGATCCGTCAGGCCAAAGAAATCCGCCGTTTCACTGGTTTGCCGCTTCACCACGAATTCCAAAGGCAAGCCATCGCCGCGCTTCCGATCACGCACCCAATGGGTCAGCATGAAGCTGGGGGTGGAAGCATCGCAAATCACGCCGCAATGCGCACCGCCATCGGAAAGGCCAAGCACCGTTGCCTTATCCATGTTCATTTCTCGCACCACGGACAAATCGCCGGTCACGTAATTCGTGACCGGGAAATACAGCATCCGACCACCATCCGCGCCCACCAGGAAATCATAGCAATAGGAAGCCGGATCCTGGCCGGCCTTGGCGGCGAGGGCGGCAATGCTCCGTTCGCGCGGCGGTTCGTAATCCGGCGGGTCACCCAATTCGAACATATTGTCCCAACGCGTCGCGATTTGGCGGGACAGTGGCGGCAGCACATCCAGCAACCGCTTCGATGCTTCTTCGGAAAGGATTTTGCGCCGCGTCTCCGGATCACGCAGCCGTGCCAATTGCTCAGCCGGCGGCAGCCCCGCAAGCGCGGCAAAGCTTTCGCGCAGCGCAAAGGGATTGAGCGAAGTCGTCAGCCCCAAAATCAGCCCCACCGTACGCCCTGCGACTTGCGCGGCGAGGCTAAGCCCCTCAGCCCGCGCATCATGTACGCCCTGCATCAGGCGCTTCCAGCGCTGCGGATCATAGGCGCGATCGGTCAGCAGGAACCAAACCGGACGCTTGGTGGATTTCGCCACTTCGCGCAGCCAGCGGAATTCAGCCGCCTCATCCTCAAAATCGCTCAACATGCCGAAAGTGCCGCGCCCGGCCCGGCCCATGGCGCGGCCGATGGCGAGCAATTCCTCTTCTTCCGCATAGCGGCCCGGCACGAGATCGCCGGCCAGGGTCTTGTGCTGATCCGTCCGCGATGTGGTGAAGCCGAAGGCGCCGGCTTCCAGCGCTTCCTGCGTCAACCGCGCCATGGCTTCAATGTCATCGCCCGTCGCGTTCTCCCGCTTCAGCCCGCGCTCACCCATCACGTAAACGCGCAAGGGATGATGCGCGAGCTGCGCGCCGATATTGAGCGTGCGCGGCATCGCTTCAAGCGCATCAAGATATTCGGGGAAGCTTTCCCAATTCCATTTGAGCCCTTCGGTCAGCGTAATGCCGGGGATGTCTTCCACGCCCTCCATCAGATCAATCAGCGCCTGATGATGGGCTTTCTGCACCGGCGCGAAGCCAACGCCACAATTGCCAAACAGCAGAGTCGTCACGCCATGCCAGGATGAAGGGGCGAGCTTCGGGTCCCAAGTGGCCTGGCCATCATAATGCGTATGCACATCCACCCAGCCAGGCGTGACAAGCCGGCCTTCCGCCGCCACATCGCGCCGCGCCGGCCCGGCCTTGCCGCCAACTTGCGTGATGCGGTCGCCATCAATCGCGACATCGCCGGTGTAACGCGGCGTGCCGAGCCCATCCACAATGGTGCCGCCGCGGATCACAATATCATGCATGGAGATTCTCCATCCGGCTTGGTGCTGGCCCCGTCATGCCCGGGGAAAAGCAGATTGAACCCTCACGCTAGACAAAGCCCCCCTCCCCGGCAAGCTGGACCTGGCTTGCCGGCCCCCCGAGTGCTGTCTAGCCTTCGCCCCACGCCAAAGCGCGCCGCTTCGGTTGCCAACACAACAAGGAAACCCGCATGACAACGCCCAAGAAACCGCGCTTCCCCGAATTGACACCCAATAGCATGAGCGCAGAGCAGCGCGCAGCAGCTGAGGGCATCATCAAAGGCCCACGCGGCGGCTTGCGCGGCCCCTTCAATGCCTGGCTGCGCAGCCCGGTCTTTGCCGACAGGATGCAGAAGGTCGGCGAATATCTGCGCTTCAACAGCTCCATCCCCGCCGATTTGAATGAATTCGCCATTCTGGTCACGGCGCGGGTCTGGACCAGCCAATATGAATGGTATGCGCATCACGCCATGGCGATGAAGGCCGGCTTGCCGCCCGCCATCGCAGCAGACCTTGCCGCCGGGCGCCGCCCCGCAGGCATGACTGAAGATCAGCGCCTGGTCTATGAATTCTGCACGGAGTTACACCGCGACCATGGCGTTTCAGATGCAACCTTCGCCGCGACAGCCGCGCGTTTCGGTGAACAGGGTGTGGTGGATTTGATTGCGGTCAGCGGCTATTACGTCGCGGTATCCATGACGCTGAATGTGGCGGAGGTACAAATCCCGCCAGAGGCAACCCCGCTGCCACCCTTGCCTAAAGCATAGGAAAGCAATGGGGCGGCAGTACGCCGCCCCGCGCGCATTGGATCAGCTACGAACGAAAGCGCAGCCACCATCCGCGATTGGGCGGAAAGCTTCATCGGCCGACGTTGTCTGCAACAGCTTATAGTAGTCAAACGGCCCGCGGCTTTCCTCGGGCTTCTTCACTTCAAACAAATAGGCGGGGTGAATCTTCCGCCCATCGGCGCGGATGGTGCCGCGGCCAAAGGCGTCATCATCAGTCGGCATTGCCTTCATGCGCTGCACAGTGGCCACACCACTCGCCTTCGCGGCCTGAACGCCGAGATCAGCAACCGCCTTCAGATAATGTAGCGTACCGGAATAATCGCCGGCATGGCTCATGCCAACGGCAACCTGCCCGGCCACCGCCTGCGCACGGCGGAAGAAGGCGCGTGTGCGGTCATTCAAATCCCAATAGAAGGTTTCGGTGCAAACAAGCCCTTGGGCAGTTTGCAGACCAAGCGCATGCACATCCGGCAGGAACATAAGCATGGAAGCAAGCTTGGTGCCGCGCCGCGTAATGCCGAATTCCGCCGCCTGCTTGATGCAGTTGATGGTATCCGTCCCGGCATTGGCAAAGCCGATCACCTTCGCGCGCGAAGCCTGCGCCTGCAGCAGATAGGAGGAAAAATCGGTGGTGCCCGGGAAGGGTGTACGCACGGAACCAACCACGCGCCCCCCTGCGGCCTGCACGAAAGCGGTGGTATCGCGTTCCAGAGAATGCCCAAAGGCGTAATCGGCGGTAACAAAGAACCAGGTATCGCCGCCAGCGCGCACTGTCGCACCGCCGGTGGATTTGGCGAGCATGTAAGTGTCATAGGCCCAATGGACCGTATTCGGCGTGCAAGCACGGCCAGTCATATCCGATGTGGCGGTAGAGGTCGGGATGGTGACCTTGTTCTTCTCACGCGTGAGTTCCGCAACCGCCAGCGCCACGGAAGAAGCGGCCAGGCTGAGTGTCATATCCACGCCGTCACGGTCATACCATTGGCGCGCAATATT
>CAMCZJ010000186.1 GCA_945886995.1 Asaia bogorensis | reverse complement strand
TTGCAGGCGGATTTGAAGCAGGATGCGTTCGAAACCTCGCAACTCATCGAAGCCGGCCTGCTGAAGGCGCCGGAAGGCGATGAAGCGCCGCGCGATTTTTTCTTCAACCGCGTCATGTTCCCCATCCGGGACCGGCGCGGGCGGGTGATTGCCTTTGGCGGGCGCATTCTGGGCGATGGCCAGCCGAAATACATCAACAGTCCGGAAACGCCGCTGTTTCGCAAACGCTATGCGCTTTACGGGCTGGACCGCGCGCGGGAAGGCGCTTTTCGTGGCGCCTCGGTAGTCGCGGTTGAAGGCTATATGGATGTGATCGCACTCCATCAGGCGGGCTTCACCGGGGCGGTGGCGCCGCTTGGCACCGCGCTCACGGAAGATCAGTTGCAGGAATTATGGCGCCTGTCGCCGGAACCGGTGCTCTGTTTTGATGGAGATGCCGCCGGCGCCCGCGCCGCCGCCCGCGTGGCGGAAGCAGCATTGCCGCTGATCAGCGCCGAACGCAGCCTGAAGCTGGCCACCCTGCCGGCGGGGGAAGACCCGGATACGCTGATCGCCAAGGGCGGCAAGGCTGCCTTCCAAGCCGTGCTGGATGCGGCGCGCCCGTTATCCGAAGCGCTTTACGGCTTGCTTCTGGAAGGCCAAGCCATGGCCAGCCCGGAACAACGCGCCGCCGCGCGCAACCGCCTGGTCGCCGCCGCCGCCACCATTTCAGACCGCGCCTTGGCGGGGGAATATCGCCAGGCGCTGCTCGATCGCTTCTTCGCCGCCACGCGCCGCCGCCAGCCTGGCCAAGCCGCCCCCGCGCAGCGTGTGGCCCGGCCCGCCATGCTGGAACCAACCATCCGCGCCGCCCAGGCGCGCATTCTGCTTGCCATTCTGCTGCGCCACCCCTGGCTACTATCGCAGATTGAAGAAGCCTTGGGGCTGCTCGACCTACCCGAAGGGCCAGCACGGCAACTGCAAAGTGCCATTCTGTCTTGGCCAATAGCGGATTCGCGCCTTGACTCTCAGGCATTGCTATCCCACCTCGCAACTGAAGGTTTGGTGGATGCTGCGGCTTGGGCGCTTGGCGCTGAGGCCCTGCCCCAAGCGGCGCGCCCCGATGCGCTCCCGCGGGAGGTAGAGGAAGGCTTCTGGCATTTCTTCCTCAGGCTGCGCGGAGAAGCGGCTTTGCTTGAAGACCAAAAGGCGGCACTGGAAAGCCTTGCCGCCACGAATGACCCGGCGGCGCAGCAAAGGCTGATCCGCTTGACAGAAGCCCTTGGTGCCTTGCGCCGGGGGGAAGATGCGGCTGATCTGGCCGAAGGTGCGGCGGCAACGCCATAATATAGGGACCTTTTGCGCGGGCATCCGGGACGCCGGGTGCCTGTTGCTATTGAATGGAGTGCTAAGGCATGGCGACTAAAGCGGCGGCAGGGGCGGAACCGGTTGAAGCGCGCGACGAACAGGTTGAAGGCATGATGCTTGATACCCAATCGGCGGCGGTGAAGAAGCTGATCGCCCGCGGCAAGGAACGCGGCTATGTGACGGTGGACGAAATCAACGCCGTATTGCCTTCAGAACAAGTGTCTTCGGAAATGATCGAAGACACCATGGCCATGCTGAGCGAAGCAGGCATCACGGTATCCGAAGCCGAAGAAGCCGAAGAAGGCGAAGGCGCGCTGGTCAAGCCCGCGACGCGCGCCGATGGCGAAGAAGAAGAAGAAGCCGGCGGCAATGTGGATGAGGAAAGCGTCGGGCGCACCGATGACCCTGTTCGCATGTATCTACGCGAAATGGGCAGTGTTGAATTGCTGTCCCGCGAAGGCGAAATCGCCATCGCCAAGCGCATTGAAGCTGGCCGCGACATGATGATTGGTGGCTTGTGCGAAAGCCCGCTGACCTTCAGGGCCATTCTGCGCTGGCACGAAGCGGTGCGTCAGACCCCGCCCCGCATGCTGCTGCGCGACATTATTGACCTGGAAGCCACCCAATCCGCCGGCAACCCGGAAGCCGTGGCCGCTGCTGCTGTTGAGGAATTTGAAGAAGGTGAGGAAGGGGAGGGCATGGGCCTTTCACTTTCCGCGCTTGAAGAAAAGCTGAAGCCGGAAGTGCTGGCCACCTTTGAACAGATTGAAGGGATTTACGCCAAGCTTTCAAAACTCAGTTCCAAGCGCATGGAAGCCTTTACCTCGGGCGAGGAATTGGCGCTGCGTGGGGAGAAGAATTACGAAAAGCTCCGCCAGGAATTGATCACGCTGGTGGAAAAGGTCCAGCTTCACAATAACCGCATCGAAGAATTGGTGGACCAGCTTAAAACGCTCAATCGCCGCATGACCACGATGGAAGGGCAGGTGCTGCGCCTGGCCGATAGCCAGAAGGTGAAGCGCGACGAATTCCTGACGCAATGGCGCGGTAGCGAAATGGACCCCGCCTGGCTGGAACGTGTTGGTGCGCTACCCGGCAAGGGCTGGAAGGCCTTTGTCGCCAAGCATGGCGCAGATGTTGAACAGATCCGCGCCCGCATCAGCGAAGCCGCCAATGAAACCGGCCTGCCGGTGGCGGAATTCAAGCGGGTTTATGCCACCGTGTCGCGCGGCGAACGCGACATGACCCAGGCGAAGAAGGAAATGATCGAAGCCAATCTGCGGCTCGTGATTTCCATCGCCAAGAAATATACCAATCGTGGCCTGCAATTCCTGGATTTGATCCAGGAAGGCAATATTGGCCTGATGAAGGCGGTGGATAAGTTCGAATATCGCCGCGGCTATAAGTTCAGCACCTATGCTACATGGTGGATCCGCCAGGCCATTACGCGTTCCATCGCCGATCAGGCGCGCACCATCCGCATTCCGGTTCATATGATTGAAACCATCAACAAGCTGGTGCGCACATCACGCCAGATGCTGCATGAAATCGGGCGCGAACCTCAGCCGGAAGAACTGGCCGAAAAGCTTGGCATGCCGCTTGAGAAAGTGCGCAAGGTGCTGAAGATTGCGAAGGAACCGATCAGCCTTGAAACCCCGATTGGGGATGAGGAAGATAGCCACCTTGGCGATTTCATTGAAGACAAGAACGCGATCATCCCGATTGATGCCGCAATCCAATCCAATCTGCGCGAACAAACCACGCGCGTGCTGGCCAGCCTGACCCCGCGCGAAGAACGCGTGCTGCGCATGCGCTTTGGTATCGGCATGAATACAGACCACACGCTGGAAGAAGTGGGCCAGCAATTCAACGTAACCCGCGAACGCATCCGCCAAATTGAAGCCAAGGCACTGCGTAAGCTGAAACACCCAAGCCGCAGCCGGAAGCTACGGTCGTTTTTGGATAATTGAGAGGGATAACGGGGGCGCTGCCCCCCTCACCCACACCCGCTCGGCACGCCCTGTGCTTCGCACCAGGCAAGCGCCTCCGCTTCCGCTTTCTGATCCGCCGCGCGGATCAGGTCCAAAAATCCCTGTTCCACCGCGCCAAGGGCACGGTTGCGCAGCGTAATGATGCCGGGGTGGATCGAAGCCCATGGCGCGCGCTGCCAGGGTAGCGCCACAATATCCCCGTGGCGCAGTGCGTCCATCGCCATGGTTACACTCACGCCGGCCACCGCATCGCATTGCGGCAGCAGCTTCAGCGTGACTGTCGGGCTTTCATGCACCAGCGCCGGAAAGGCCGGATGCGGCTGGCCCAAGCGGCGTGCTTCTTCCCGGGCTGCGACATGCGGCGCCTGCACTTCGCGCGGCGCGCGGCCAATGAAGGCCAGCGGATAGGACATGATATCCGCGAGGCTCACGCTGCTGCGTCGCGCCAAGGGATGGCCCGCGCGGGCGACGAAAATCGCGGGCTGGGGCCGCAGCTTTTCCACCGTAAGGCCGGGGTCAGCGACAAAACCGCGCAGGTCCATAACGCCGATGGGGGCCTCGCGTTCCAATATCGCGGCGGGCACTTCGGTCCAATTGGCGGAAACCAGTCGGACCCGCGTGGCGGGAAAAGCTGCAAGCATGTGCGCCGCTGCGGTCAGGCAGATTGTTTCGGCCATATAGGCGCCGGCAATCACATTCAGGTCATGGGTCTGGGTGCCGCGTGCTTCAGAAAGGTGCCGGTCCAGCCTTTCCAGGCTTTCAAGTATCGCCGCCCCTTCGGCAATGATGGCGCGGCCCAGATCGGTCGCAATCACGCCGCGCCGGCTGCGTTCAAACAGCCTGCCGCGCAGCCGCGCCTCAAGCCGCGCCAGGGCGCGGGTGAGCGCCGGTTGGGCAATACCCAGCACACGCGCAGCGCGCACTAGGCTGCCGTGATGGTCAATCGCCTTGACCAGCCTAAGCTCTCGAGCCTCGATCATATACCACCGGTAGAATTACAGATTGCCCAAAAGGTATTGGCCTGACTTGTCGCAAAGATGGCAGAATTTGCAAAGGCGTAGGCGCTGCAGGGGTGAATTGCCGGCATGATGGAAGGGCCAAACCGGCTTGGGCGCGGGTGTGAAGACGCAGCCATGGTCTGGATACCAGGCGGCTCCTTCCTGATGGGTTCGGATCGGCATTATCCCGAAGAAAGGCCCAGCCATAGCGTGACGGTGGCGGGTTTTTGGATGGACCCGACGGCGGTGACGAACCGCGATTTCGCCCGTTTCGTGGCGGCCACCGGCCATAAGACCGTGGCCGAGCGCCCGCTAGACCCCGCGCTTTATCCCGGCGCGCTGCCCGATATGCTGGCCCCCGGTGCACTTGTGTTCCGCATGACGGATGGCCCGGTGGATACGCGCGATATCCGCCACTGGTGGCATTGGACCAAGGGCGCCTGCTGGCACGCGCCGGAAGGGCCGGGCAGCGATATCACCGGGCGGGAAGATCACCCCATGGTGCATGTCGCCTTTGAAGACGCCGCCGCTTACGCCGCCTGGGCCGGCAAGGCATTGCCCACGGAAGCGGAATGGGAATTTGCCGCGCGCGGTGGGCTGGAAGATGCTGAATTCGCCTGGGGTGATGAATTGGCGCCAGGCGGCTTACACTTGGCCAATACCTGGCAGGGCCCCTTCCCTTGGCGCAATTTTGAGGCCGATGGCTTCACCGGCACCTGCCCGGTGCAGAGCTTTCCGCCCAATGGCTACGGGCTTCATGAGGTTTGCGGCAATGTCTGGGAATGGACCGTAGATTGGTGGGGTGCGCAGCACGCCGCTGATCCGGAAAGCCCCTGCTGCGTTGCCGAAAATCCGCGCGGGCCGGGCATGGAGGCTTCCTTCGATCCCCTTCAGCCCGCCATTCGCATTCCACGCAAGGTCGTGAAGGGCGGTTCTTTCCTTTGCGCGCCATCCTATTGCAGACGCTACCGGCCCGCCGCGCGTCATGCTCAAATGGTGGATACAGGCATGAGCCATATCGGCTTTCGCTGCATCCGCCGTCTATGATCCAAACAACAGGAGAACAGATCACATGAGCCAAGATAATCAGCGCCCTTCGCGCCGAAATATGTTGCTGGGCGGGGCCGCAGGGCTTGCCGCTAGCGTCATGGGTGGCGTGCAGATGGCGCAGGCGCAACAGCCAGCCACCCCCGCGCGCCCGGCAGCCCCGCAGGGCCGGCCAAATATTCTGGTGATTTTCGGCGATGATATCGGCTGGTCCAATATCTCGGCCTACAACATGGGCATGATGGGCTATCGCACGCCCAATATTGATCGCATCGCTAAAGAAGGCGCGATCTTCACCGATGCCTATGGCGAGAATTCCTGCACCGCCGGGCGTTCGGCTTTCATCACCGGCCAAAGCCCCTTGCGCACGGGCCTTTCCAAGGTGGGCCTGCCCGGTGCGCCGGAAGGCATGCGCGCGGAAGAC
>CAMCZJ010000185.1 GCA_945886995.1 Asaia bogorensis | reverse complement strand
CCCCTTCGGCAGATAGCGTTTGGCGAGCGCATGGAAGGGGCTATCCGGCAGGCCGGCATAGGACACCCAGGCAACTTTCGGATGGCTTGCCAGGAATTCTGCCACCTGTTGTGCGTTGGAAACATGTCGTTCCATGCGCAGATGTAGGGTTTCAATTCCGGTGATGGTGAGCCAGGCATTCATGGGTGAAAGTGTGGGGCCGAAATCACGCAGCGCCACAGCGCGCGCCTTGGTGGTGAAGGCGAAATCACCGAAATTCTCGTAGAATTTTAGCCCATGATAGGCAGGTTCAGGATCCGCCATGCTTGGGAATTTGCCATTGGCATAATTGAACTTGCCGGATTCAACAATCATGCCGCCAAGGGAATTGCCGTGCCCACCGAGAAATTTCGTCAGCGAATGGGTGATGATATCAGCACCATGTTCGAAAGGCCTGCAAAGATAGGGTGAGGCAAGCGTATTATCCACAATCAGCGGAATGCCGGCTTCATGCGCAATATCGGCAATGGCGCGCAAATCCACGACAATGCCGCCAGGATTGGCGAGGCTTTCGACAAAGATCGCCTTGCATTTGGGCGTGAGGGCGCGGCGGAAATTCTCAGGCTCGGTCGGGTCAACGAAATGGCTGGTCCAGCCGAGTTTCTTGAAGCTGAGGGCGAATTGCGTGAGCGACCCGCCGTAAAGGTTGCGGCTGGCGAGGAATTCATCGCCTGGTTCAAGCAGGGTGAAGAAGGTCACGAATTGCGCTGCATGGCCTGAAGCGGTGGCAACAGCAGCGCGCCCGCCTTCAAGGCTTGCGACACGTTCTTCCAAAACCGCGACGGTTGGGTTGGAAAGCCGCGTATAGACATGGCCAAAATTATGCAGATTGAACAGCGATGCTGCGTGATCCACATCATCAAAAACGAAGCTTGTTGTTTGATAAATCGGCGTGCCGCGCGCACCCGTGGTGGGATCAGGCGCCGCACCTGCATGGATGCTGCGGGTCGCAAAGCCGTAATCAAGATTGCGCGGCGGCAGGGGGCGATTCTTGCCCTTGCGATCTGCGGGTGGTTCCGGTGCGCGATTGCGGATCAGGCCGGAATTCACACCGCTCCAGGACAATTCGCCACCGAAACGGCTGAATTCAATCTTCGGGCAGCGATCCATGATCACTTCAAGCCCCGCCGCTTCCGCCTGGGCCGCCGCGCCATCATGCCGCACACCAAGCTGTGCCCAAAGCACCTTGGCGCCAATCGCTATCGCTTCATCGGCAATGCCGGGCAGCGCATCGGCAGCGCGAAACACATCCACCATATCAACCGGGTCCGGAATATCGGCCAGGGTGGCGTAAATGGTTTCACCCAATAGCGTTTGCCCGGCCGTGCCCGGGTTCACGGGGATGACGCGATAGCCCTTGGATTGCAGGTATTTCATGACGAAATAGCTGGGCCGGTTCCAGTTGGAAGAAGCACCAACCAGCGCGATTGTCTTCACCCGCTGCAGGATGGAACGGATTTTCGCATCGCTATAGGCAAGCGGAGCCGGCTGGTTCATGGCGCAACCTTCAACCAATGTTCAGGACCAAGCCTTTCGTTTAGCATGATCTGAGACCCACCACCCACCCCAGGCCACCCCCATGATTGCCATAATTTTTGAGGTTGAACCGGCAGCAGGCCGGCTGGATGATTACCTTGACCATGCCGCGACGCTGCGAGAGGAATTGCAGCGCATGCCCGGCTTCGTTTCGGTGGAACGCTTCCGGAGCCTGACCAATCCCGCCAAGCTGCTCAGTCTTTTCCTGTGGGAAGATGAGGGTGCGATCACCCGCTGGCGCTGCCATGCCGGGCATCGCGCCTCTCAGGTGGCGGGGCGGGATGGCATTTTTGCCGGCTATAGGCTGCGCGTCGCCGCTGTGCTGCGCGATTATGGCATGGTTGAGCGGCGCGACCAGGCACCGGCGGATAGCAACGCAGTTTGGGGGCTATAAGCGGCGTTCAATTTCGCCCGAAACACCGTGCGATTTCCCGAAGCTTGAACTTCTGAATCTTGCCGCTAGGCGTGCGCGGCAACTCCGCCACGATTTCCAGGCGTTCCGGCATGTATTGCCGCGCCATGCGCTGGGCTTCCAGATGGCTAGTCATATCCGCCAAGCTTAGGCTGGCGCCTTCCCGCAGGCGCACAAAAGCGCAGGCGCGCTCACCAAGCCGTGGATCAGGAAAGCCCACAATCGCGACTTCCGCCACGGCGGGGTGGCGGAACATCAGGCCCTCAACTTCTACCACCGGAATGTTTTCACCGCCGCGAATAATGATGTCCTTCGAACGCCCGGCGATACGGATATAGCCATCGGCGTCCATGCGCGCGAGGTCGCCCGTATCAAACCACCCATCCGGATCATTGGGGTTGAGTTCCGGGCGCTTCAGATAGCCGACAAAATTGGAGCAACCGCGCACTTGCAATTGCCCTTCCTGGCCGGTTGGTACACCTGCGCCTTCAGCATCCATAATGCGAAGTTCAATGCCGGGCAGCGTGCAGCCATCGGTAGTGGTGGCCTTTTCTTCTCCGTCATCCAGTTTCGTTGTGGTGACAGCGCCGTTCTCTGACATGCCCCAGGCGGAGATAATCGCAGCGCCCAGCGTCTGACGCGCCTTCGCGACCAGCGCGCGTGGAATGGGTGCGCCGGCTGAGACAAACACGCGCAGACTGGATGTGGCCTGCCCGGAAGCGGCGACATGTTCTGTCAGATCATTCAAGAAAGGGGTGGCGCCCATGGTGAAAGTGGCACCCTCATCACGAATTTGTCGCGCCATTTCGGGGGCCGCGAAGATGTCCTGCAAAATCGCCGTGCCGCCCAGCATGATGGGCAGCACAATCCCGTACATGAAGCCAAGCTGATGCGCCAAAGGCGATGGCATATGGATCACATCATCCACGCCAAGCCCAAGCCTTGCGGCGAAATATTCCAGATTGGACAGCATGGTGTTGGAACTATGCATCACACCCTTGGGCTCACCGGTGGTGCCGCTGGTGTAGAGAAGCTGGATCACCTCATCAGGGCCGGGACCATCCGCTGGCGTGAAGGGCGTGCTGGGCGCGGGGTGTTCAAGCAGGCGCGCGAAACCATCCGCCCCATTGCGCCCGACGATGAAAACATCCGCAAGCTTTGGCAGGTGTTCGCGCAAATTGGCGGCCATGGCAGCGTAATCAAAACCGCGGAAACTGTCGGGCACCATCAAAATCTTGCTTTCCGCCAAGCCCAGCATGAAGCGCAATTCGCGTTCACGGAAAATTACCATCAGCGGATTGCTGATGGCGCCGAGCTTCATGCAGGCCAAATGCAGGATGGAAAATTCCCACCAATTCGGCAGTTGAAAGGAAACCACATCACCGCGCCCAATGCCGCGCGCGCGCAAGGCGGCGGCCAGGCGGCTCGATAAATCATCAATCTGCCGATAGGAAAGCCGCGCTTCCGTGCCGATATCCGAACGGCAGGCGACAATCGCTGTCTTGTCAGGGCTGCGTGCCACGGCGCGGGCCAGATGATGCAGTAGTGTTTCATCACGCCAAAATTCCTGAGCACGCATGGCGGGGCCGCGAATGGCGATATCATTGCCCTGGACGGTCATGTTATCCTCCTGGTTTTGAGGCGGGCGTCTTTGCGCCCTTTTGTATCAACCCTTGCGGGCATATTGCACAGCGACGCGACCAGCTTTTTCGCGCGCCACGATCAGCTTCATGATTTGCGCGGTGCCATCGCCAATCTCAAGCCCCATCACATCCCGCAGCCGCTGCTGATGCGGCAGATCGAGCGACCAGCCATAATGCCCATGCGTCAGCAAGCATTGATGGATCACATCCACCGCGGTTTTGGGGCCAAGCCATTTGCACATGGCGGCTTCAGACGTATGCGCCTCATCCGCGTCGCGCAGGCGGAGCGTGTGATAGCAAAGCTGACGAATGGCCGCGATCAGACCCTCGCCCTCGGCCAGCGGGAAACTCACGCCCTGATATTGCGCAAGCGGCGCGCCGAAGGCTTGGCGTTCCGTGATATAGGACCAGCTTTCATCGAGCGAGGCCTGCGCGGTGGCGCAGCATTGCAGGCCGATCAACGCGCGGCTGTAATCGAAGCCTTGCATCACCTGCACAAAACCCATGCCTTCTTCACCAAGAAGATGGCTGGCGGGGATGCGCACATTATCAAAAAAAATCGAACCGCGCCCAATGGCGTGACTGCCCAGATCCCTGAAGCGCGTGGTGCTGATGCCGGGTGTGTCCAGCGGCACCAGAAAGGCAGAAATGCCGCGCGCACCGGCTTCAACAGGCCCGGTACGCGCAAAAACCACCGCCGCATCCGCCTGATCCGCCATACTGATCGAGGATTTTTCCCCCTTGATCACATAGCAATCACCCTCACGCCGCGCGGAAAGCGCCAAATTCGCCGCATCGGACCCGCCACGCGGTTCGGTCAGCGCAATGCAGAACAGCGCTTCGCCCGCGACAATGCGCGGAATCCAATGCCCGGCAAGTTCCGGCGATGCATGGCGTGCAATGATCTGGCCATTGAGCGAAGCCAATAACGGCACATAAGACACATTGATATCGCCATAAGCCAGCGCTTCAATCGCAAGCCCAGCGGTGACACTTGGTTCGCCAAGCCCGCCATAGCGTTCCGGCAAATCAGCGCCAATCAGCCCAAGCGCGCCCATTTCCAGCAGTAGTGCGCGATCCAGCCGCGCCTCGGCCTCGCGCTTCATGTAGTGGGGCGCGATTTTCTCCCGCGTGAAGCGTTGCGCAGTTTCCTGAAAGGCGCTCTGATCATCCGTCAAGGGGCGGGTCATGGCGCGACTACTTCTGATACTTGCGGAAATCGGGTTTGCGCTTTTCGTTGAAGGCGCGAACACCTTCTTTCGATTCCTCGGTCGCGTAATACATGGTTAGCGCCTGCATCCCCATGCCGCCAATACCGCGAATATTCTCACTATCCGCGTTGAAGGAACGCTTGGCGATGGCGATTGCTGTTGGGCTTCTTTCCAGGATTTCCGCGCACCAGCGCGCCACTTCCGCATCCAATTGGTCATGCGGCACCACAACATTAACCAAGCCCATGCGTTCAGCCTCGGCAGCGCTATAGCGGCGGCAGAGATACCACATCTCGCGCGCCTTCTTCTCACCCACAATGCGCGCCAGATAGGCCGTGCCAAAGCCCGGATCCACGGAGCCAACCTTGGGCCCCACCTGGCCGAATTGTGCCTTTTCTGATGCGATGGTCAGATCACACAGGGTTGCCAGCACATTGCCGCCACCAATGGCATAGCCTTGCACGCGCGCGATTACGGGCTTTGGCACATCGCGGATCAGGCTTTGCAATTCTTCAACCGGCAGGCCGATCATGCCGCGGCCATCATATTGCCCATCATGCGCGCTTTGATCGCCGCCGGTGCAAAAGGCGCGATCGCCCGCGCCGGTCAGCACAATCACGCCAATGGATTTCTCCCAGCCCGCGCGATTGAATGCATGGATCAATTCTTCGCATGTCTGGCCACGAAAGGCATTCATCACCTGCGGGCGATTGATGGTGATGGTGGCCACACCATCCTGCGCTTCAAACAAAATATCCTGATAGGTCATGATGCTTTCCCTCAGCCCGCCATGGTCAGGCCGCCAGAGACACTCAGCACCTGGCCGGTGACATAGGCGGCATCGTCACTCGCGAAAAACAGAATGGCACCGGGCAGGTCCTCAGGTTCGCCGATGCGGCCCATGGGTGTGGCGCGGCGAAAGGCTTCTTCCAGCTTTTCAGGATTGCCCGCACCCTTCTTGTAGTCATCGAAAAGCGCGGTGTTGGTGGCGCCGGGGCAAACGACATTCACGCTAATGCCA
>CAMCZJ010000184.1 GCA_945886995.1 Asaia bogorensis | reverse complement strand
AAATGGAACGCGGCTTCGATCCGGCCGGGCTGAGTTTGCGTTGGCGCAATAACGCATAGCTCAATCTGCGCAGAGCATGAGGCGATCTTGCAAGCTTGAAAGGTCGTAAGGCTTGACCAGGACGCCCCCCGCCCCCCCATCCGACCATGCCCCCATCGCCGTGCTGACCGGCCCGGCGAGCGCGGCGATGGGTGCGTCACCGCCCGCGCTGCCCGCTGAAACGCCCTTGGGCCAAGCCATTGCCGCCTTGGCAACGGCGCGGGCTTCGGCCGTTTTGGCGCTGGATGGCGCAGGCCGCGCCATTGGCATTCTGACCGAACAGGATATCGCGCGCCGCGTTGTATTCCAGCTTGGGCCGGACGCGCCGCTTGCCGCCGCCATGACCGCGCCACTGACCGCCTGCACCCCAGATGAGGGGCTGTGGCGCGCCATTGCCTTGCTCCGCCGGCATGGCCTCAGGCATTTGCCTGTGCTGGATGAAGGCGGGCGCTGCCTTGGCATGCTGCATCGGGCAGAGGCTTTGGCGTCGGTCTCCGGCGGCTTGCTCAGCCATCTTGAAGCGCTATCCGGCGATGTCGCCGCTATCAAAGCCGGCCAGGCTGGCATTGCGTGCGCGCTGCTCGCGGAAGGGCTGAGCGCGGAAGCCGTGGTGCGGTTGGTGAATGGCATCAACCTTGATCTGCATCGGCGGATTCTGGCGGAAACACTGGCCGATCATGGCCCCGCGCCGGTGCCCTTCACCCTGCTGGTCATGGGCAGCCTTGGGCGGGGCGAAAGCCTGCTGACGCCTGATCAGGATAATGGGCTGCTGCTGCAGGATTACCCGGATCAGGACCACGCCACGGTGGATGCCTGGTTCCGCCCCTTTACCGAGGATTTCAACCAGCGCCTGGATCAGGCGGGCTTTCCGCTGTGTCCTGGTGGGATCATGGCGCGCAATCCGCTCTGGCGGAAAACGGCACGGCAATGGCGCGATCAGATGAGTATTTGGTCCAATCGCCGGGTCGGTGCGGCCTTACTATTCGGCGATATCGTATTTGATTTCCGCCCCGCGCAGGGGGCTGAGGCTGAGGCCGCGTCGCTCCGCCAACATCTGGCCGGGCTATTGGCGTCGCGCCCGGCCTGGCTTGCTGCCATGGCGGCACAAAACAGCAGCTTGCAGGTGGGGCTGACGTTATTTGGTGGCTTTGCGGATGATGAGCCCGGCCCCGGCAGCCGGACGGATTTGAAGCTGCATGGGCTGATGCCCCTGGTGGCCGCCACCCGGCTTTTGGCGCTGCGCGATGGTGTTACCGAAACGGGGACGTCTGAGCGCATCGCGGCTTTAGCCGCGCGTGGCAGCATCGCAGCGCGGGAGGCGAGCGCCCTGCAAGGCGCCTTTGCCCTGCTGCTGGCTGTGGTGTTGCGCCAGCAATTGGCGGATCACGCCGCCGGGCACCGCCCCGGCAATCTGGTGGATACGGCGGCCATGACCAAAGAAGCGCGGCCGGAATTGCGGGAGGCGTTGAAGGCGGTGCGCAGCTTTTCCCGCACCAGCTTCGCGGGCTTTACTGGCGAGATTTGGTAGCAAGCGCCTTCAGAAATGCTCCGCTGCCGCGGCCATGGCGGCGGTCATGCGGCTGCGCCGCGCCAATTCAGCCAAATCATCCACGCCCCGCGCCGCGGCACGCGCGATCAGGCTGACCCAAAGGGCGGCTGTTGCTTCCGCATCGCCAAGCGCCTGATGCCGCCCGGCAATCACAATCCCAGCCCGTCCACAAAGGCCATCGAGCGAATGATCCGCTTCCTCAGGATCCAGCCAGCGCGAGGTCGCGACACTGCACAAGAATGGATTGCCGATGGCGGGTGCGCCGCGAAATTCCTCAGCAAAAATAAGGGCGCGGTCGAAGGCAGCATTATGCGCGACAAGCAGATCATCACCGATGAAATCCTGAAAGCGCGCCAGCGCTTCGGCAGCCGGTGGCGCATCGGCCACCATGGCATCGGTAATGCCGTGATAGCGGATGGAAGCGGGCGGGATGGCACGGCCAGGATTGACCAGGGTGGTGAAACGCGCGCGCGCTTCGCCATCGCGCAGCCGCACCGCGCCGATGGAGAGCAATTGATCGCCGCCGCTGACATCAAGCCCGGTCGATTCCAGGTCAAACACCACATAGTTTTGTGCGATCAGCGGGCCGGCGGGGAGTGCCGCGTGGAAATGCGCCCGCGCGCGGAGGAATTCGCGCAAGGATGGCTTCAGCCCATTGCCGAGTGCGCCCAGCGCGCGGCGGAGGAAGCCGCTCATGTGCGGGCGTTCCGGCGTAGGGTGGGGCGTGGCAGGGCCATGGCGACAGTCTCGCATGGATTGACGGCGGCTTTCCACACATCACGGCGTGTAGCGTGCGCCAGGGCTTGCGCTGCGCCCCGCCAAGACGGCACCTTGGCGGCAAGGCTCAGGCCACGCCGTTGCTGAAATAGGGGGGAAACCATGTCCGAGGCCACGCAATATGACGCGACCCATACGCGCTGGCGGCGCGACCCGGAAGCCTATTGGGCGGAAGCCGCGCGGGGCATTGATTGGGACCGCGCGCCGCAGCGCATCTTTGATGCCTCGATGGGGGTTTATGGCCGTTGGTTTCCCGATGCGGCGCTGAATACCTGCCACAATGCCGTGGACCGCCATGTTGCCGCCGGGCGCGGGCAGCAGATAGCGATCATCTATGACAGCCCAATGACCGGGCAGGTGCAGCGCATCACCTATGCCGAATTGCAGAACCGCGTGGCGAAGCTGGCGGGTGCCTTGGCCGCGCGCGGTATCGGCAAGGGCGACCGGGTGGTGATCTATATGCCCATGGTGCCGGAAGCGGCGATTGCCATGCTGGCCGCCGCGCGCCTTGGCGCCGTGCATTCGGTGGTGTTTGGCGGCTTCGCGGCGGCGGAGCTTGCCAGCCGCATCGCCGATGCCAAACCCAAGGCGATCATCAGCGCGTCTTGCGGGTTGGAGCCGGGGCGCGTCGTGAAATACAAGCCGCTATTGGATGAAGCGATTGGGCTTTCACCGCATAAGCCATCCTGCGTTCTGATCCTGCAAAGGCCAGAAGCACCATGCGATCTGACACCCGGCCGAGATGAGGATTTGCTGGTGGCGGAGGCAGCCGCCGCGCCGGCAGCCTGCGTTTCTGTCGCGGCGACTGATCCGCTTTACATTCTGTACACCTCAGGCACCACGGGCCAGCCCAAGGGGATTTTGCGCGACAATGGTGGGCATGCGGTGGCGCTGCATCATTCAATGGAACTCGTTTACGGCATGAAGCCCGGTGATGTGTATTGGGCGGCTTCCGATGTTGGCTGGGTGGTGGGGCATTCCTATATTGTCTATGCGCCGCTGATGGCTGGCTGCACCACGGTGTTGTTTGAAGGCAAGCCTGTCGGCACGCCTGATCCAGGTACCTTCTGGCGTGTTTGCGCGGATCATGGCGTGAAGCTGTTGTTCACCGCCCCCACCGCCATTCGCGCCATCAAGAAGGAAGACCCGGAGGGCGTTTTCCTGAAGAAATACGATTTGTCCAAGCTGGAGGCGCTTTATCTGGCCGGTGAGCGGTGCGACCCCGATACCATCATCTGGTCGGAACGCCTGTTGCAAAAGCCCGTGATAGATCATTGGTGGCAGACGGAAACCGGCTGGACCATCACAGGCAATTTCCGCGGCCTGGGGCTATTCCCAACCCGCGCCGGTTCCGGCGGCAAGCCCGCACCTGGCTATGATGTGGTGGTGCTGGATGAGGCCGGGCAGCCCGTGCCGCGCGGGCAGATCGGCAGCCTGGCGGTGAAGCTCCCCTTGCCGCCTTCGGCGCTGCCGACACTCTACAATGCCGATGAGCGCTTCAAGGAAGCCTATCTCTCGCATTTCGCCGGGCATTACAGCACTGCCGATGCGGGGATGATTGACGCGGAAGGCTATGTTTCGGTGATGAGCCGCACCGATGACATCATCAATGTCGCAGGCCACCGACTTTCCACGGGCGCGATGGAAGAAGTGCTGGCCGCACATCCCGATATCGCCGAATGTGCCGTGGTTGGCGTGCGCGATACGCTGAAGGGGCAAGTGCCGCTGGGCCTTGTCGTCGTGAAATCCGGCGTGAACAAGCCCGAGGACACACTGGCGCGCGAGCTGATCGGACTGGTGCGCGAAAAAATCGGGCCCGTTGCAGCCTTCAGGGATGCGAAGGTGGTCGCCCGCCTGCCCAAAACCCGCAGCGGCAAGATCCTGCGCGCCACCATGCGCAAGATCGCGGATGCCGAGCCCTATACCGTGCCGCCCACCATTGATGATCCGGCGATATTGGATGAGATCGCTATCGTGCTGAAGGGCGCGATGAGGTGAGCATTTTCAAGCCAAGTGGAATCACTTGGCGACTCGGAAAATGCGATCAGACGAACAAGCATTTTCAAGCCAAGTGGAATCACTTGGCGACTCGGAAAATGCGATCAGACGAACAAGCATTTTCAAGCCAAGTGGAGTCACTTGGCGGCTCGGAAAATGCGATCAAATAAAGCTTGAGTTAGTCTTCGATACCATCACGGTTTTCGATGGTCATGAAGGTGGCGGTCAGGAAGGCGATCAGCCTTTCCTGATCCGCCATAACCGCAAAAATTTCCGTCTGCACCAGACTAAGCGTGCGCCCAGCCTTTAGCACCTTGCCGCGCGCGATGATGTGATCGCCCGCAGCCGGCGCGAGGAAATTGATTTTCATCTCGGTCGTCAGCACGCCACGATTGGCCGGCATAAGGCTGAGCGCGGCATAGCCCGCGGCACTATCGGCAATGGCGGCCAGCGCACCGCCATGCACAAAGCCATGCTGCTGTGAAAGCTCAGGCTTCGGTGCAAGGCAGATCTCCACCTGCCCCGGGGCAATGCGCGTGATGCTGGCGCCAAAAAGCCGCATCAGCCCTTGCTTCGCGAAACTGCCGCGCAGGCGCGCTTCCATGGCGGCGGGGTCGGTCACGTGCCGGGCCTACTCGACCTCAAGATTCGCGTAGATGTTCTGGATGTCATCGTGATCATCCAAAAGATCGAGCAGCTTCACCACATCCTTGGCGCGTTCTTCGTCAAGCTTGATGTCATTGGTGGACCACCATTCAAGCTTGGCCGCTTCCGCCGTGCCGAAACGCGCTTCCAGCGCATCACGCACCGCGGCGAAATCCTCAACACTGGTTGAGATTTCATGGCCGTCTTCCGTGCTTTCCACATCCTCGGCGCCGGCTTCAATTGCGGCTTCCAGCATGGCATCGGCTGATGCGATATCAGGCTTGTAGCGCAGCACGCCCTTCCTTTCGAATTGGAAGGCGACCGAGTTTGTCTCCCCCAGCGCGCCGCCATTCTTGGCGAACATGGACCGTAAATCACCACCGGTGCGGTTGCGGTTATCGGTCAGCGCTTCGGCAATGATGGCGATGCCATGCGCGCCATAGCCTTCATAGCGCACTTCTTCGTAATCCTCGCCCTGACCGGCGGTGACGGCACGCTTGATGGCGCGGTCAATCGTGTCGCGCGTCATGTTCGCCGTCAGCGCGGCTTTCACGGCGGCGCGCAGGCGTGGATTGGCCGCCGGATCAGGCATGCCGATTTTGGCGGAGACCGTGATTTCGCGAATAAGCTTGCCGAAGGCTTGGGCCTTTTTCGCCCCCTGGGCCGCCTTGCGGTGCATGACGTTTTTCGCGTGGGAATGACCGGCCATTGCCGTGACTCTCGTTCTTGAAAGGGGGGTGGAACCGGCGCGGCTTATATCCGGCCATCGGAAGGGCGCCAAGCGCGCCCGCCGCTAAGCTGTTCAGACTGGCGGCATAGCCGGCTCCAGCCCGCCACCAAGACGCAAGGGTGCGACCCGGCGCGCAAGCCCCGTTGCGTCATCGGTTTCAACAAAAAATCCG